>BNXR01000058.1 GCA_025999735.1 Bacteroidia bacterium
CCAAACATGATAAACGCTCCTGATAAATAACGATGATAAACTATGATAACTACTATATGAACTGTTCTGATAAACAACGATGATAAACGAAGGCATGGAAAATATTATTTTTACAAGTGCGGTGGCAGAGGAATTACAGCGTCTATTGAAGGATGTTGCCCGAAAAAATGTGTTCGTCCTTACCGACACCAATACGTTCAAGTACTGTTTACCCTTATTGGAAGGGGTGGGGATTGAAAAGGACAATGTTTTTGTTATCCCCCAAGGGGAAGCAAGCAAGTCGCTGCAAACGGCAGAACAGATATGGCTGTTTTTGCTGGAGAGGGTTGCCCGACGAGATTCTTTGTTGATTAACTTAGGTGGAGGCGTCGTTTCGGATTTAGGAGGATTTACCGCTTCCACTTTTAAGCGGGGAATTAAATATGTGAATGTGCCGACGACTCTGTTGTCTCAGGTTGACGCCTCTGTGGGGGGTAAAACGGGAATTAATTTAGGTGGACTGAAAAATAATATCGGCACGTTTTCCATACCCCAAAAGGTTATCATTGATACCGTATTTCTCAAAACACTACCTGAGTGCCAACTATTGTCCGGTTTTGCCGAGATGCTCAAACATGCTTTACTTTCAGGTGAAGACAGCCTGAACAAAATTCTAAACACAGAACCTACGGATATAAAAGCACTTGCCAGCATATTGCCCGAGTCGGTGGCGGTAAAATATCGGATTGTGGAAGCCGACCCCTTTGAAGCGGGCATCCGCAAGGCACTTAACTTAGGTCACACATTCGGTCATGCGCTGGAAAGTGCTTCTATGGAAACGAATACACCGCTCTTACATGGGGAAGCCGTGGCTTACGGACTGTTCTTTGCACTATCATTGTCCGTTAAGAAAAAAGGATTTAGCGAGGAGTTGTTTCACAAAATTCACTACTACATATATGAGCACTACTGTAAAATGGATATCAATGGGGTGGATACTATTCACTCGCTGTTAGAAGATACAGAACATTTATATCGTCTCATGTTGCAGGATAAGAAGAATGACGGTGACGGTGTAAAATTTGTTTTGCTGACAAAACCCGGCGAATACAGCGTTGATAATCAGTGCAGCAAAGAGGAAATCGAGCAGGCTGTCCTTGAATGGCGAAAAATGTACCACGAGGGATAACGGCAGATGTTAAAAACACCGTAACCTATTACCCGTACCTACTCATATTACCCGTACCGCCCCTTTATCTGCTGAGCTAACAAAGTGAGCGTATGCTTGCAAGGCTTTTGAAATATTCCGCTTGCGGCAGGCGGGCTTGAATTGTGTGATGTCTGCTTTGCGTTTTTCTATCTCTGTATCGCTAATTAGCAGGTCTATGCTGCGTTTCGGTATGTTGATGGCGATAGGGTCGTCGTCGCGCACGATGGCAATCGTCCCACCTGCTGCTGCTTCGGGGGAAACGTGACCGATGGATAGACCGGAAGTGCCACCGGAAAACCGACCATCAGTGACCAAGGCACACTCCTTATCTATATGTTTGGATTTCAGGTAAGACGTCGGGTAGAGCATTTCTTGCATGCCCGGACCGCCACGAGGTCCTTCATAGCGGATGATGACAACATCACCGGCTTTTACCTTGTCGCATAAAATACCGTTCATCGCTTCCTCTTGCGATTCAAATACCCTTGCCTGTCCGCTGAAAGTCAGCAATTCTTCTGCTACGCCTGCTGTCTTTACGATACATCCGGCTGTTGCCAAGTTGCCAAACAGTACCGCCAGACCACCATCACGCGAAAATGCGTGTTCAACGCTACGGATACATCCTGTTTGTCGGTCAATGTCCGGACTTTCGTAATAGTGTTCCTGTCCGCCTAAGGTACCGCCCAAGTCACCGGCCGGTGCGCCGAGATAGAAACGATGCGTTTCCTCGCTACACGCGGGACTGAGGATGTCGTACAGGGACAGACAGTCTGCTAATGTCATTCCGTCCACTCGTTTTGTTGTGCTATCAATGAGTTGTGCGCGGTTCAACTCACCGAGTATAGCCATGATGCCACCGGCACGATGCACATCTTCTATATGATAAGAGGAGTTGGGAGCCACCTTGCACAAAACAGGGAGCCGCCGTGACAGTCGGTCGATGTCTTTCATTGTGAAGTCCACGCCTGCTTCGTGTGCCACTGCTAACAGATGTAGCACTGTGTTCGTAGAGCCGCCCATAGCGATGTCTAAGGACATGGCGTTTTCAAAGGCAGCCTTAGTGGCGATACTGCGAGGTAGTACCGATGTGTCGTCATTTTCGTAGTAGGTGTATGCGTTGCGGACGATTTGTTTGGCTGCCTTTTCAAATAACGTGAGGCGTTGGGCATGGGTAGCGATGAGCGTACCGTTACCGGGTAGGGCGATGCCCAAGGCTTCCGTGAGACAATTCATGGAGTTGGCGGTGAACATCCCTGAACAGGATCCACATCCCGGACAGGCTATACGTTCCAGTTCGCCAAGTGCTTCATCGTCGAAACTCTCGTCAGCACCTTTTACCATCACATCAATGAGGTCAACCTTTGTACCACGGAAGCGACCGGCTTCCATCGGTCCACCGGAAACGAATATCGTTGGAATGTTCAGTCGCATGGCGGCCATCAGCATACCGGGTGTAATTTTGTCGCAGTTACTGATGCACACCAAGGCATCTACACTGTGGGCATTGGCCATATATTCGACACTATCGGCGATAATATCCCGTGAGGGAAGGGAATAAAGCATCCCTTCGTGTCCCATGGCGATACCGTCATCAATGGCGATCGTATTAAACTCGGCAGCGAAGCATCCTTGTTCTTCGATGAATCGTTTTACCGCCTGCCCAATTTCGTGCAAGTGAGCGTGTCCTGGTACGAATTGTGTGAACGAGTTAGCGATGCCGATGATGGGTTTCCCGAATTGGGCATCTTTCATTCCGTTGGCTCGCCAAAGGCTACGTGCTCCGGCCATCAACCTGCCGCTTGTCGTGCTCGCACTTCTTAATGTGTTTTTTTGTTTTTCTAAATTTTTACGTTCCATAGTTTCTATACAATTTAGAGTGCAAAGATATAAAATAGCATCTGAAAAAAATAATTAACTGGAATTACTTGTTTTTATGTAAATTTGCATCCATTATTCCTCAATGAACAAAATTAAAGAATTAGAAGCCAAACGGTCGGAATTGGTGAGGAGATTGAGGTGTATTTGAGGGAATTGGGATTGGTATAAAAAATGCTTGAAAGACAAAATTATGGTAGTAGAAAATCAAAACACAGAATATAAAAGCATTCTGAAAATTAGAAGCGGCGACAAGGGATTTAAAGACCTTGCTATTACTTGCGTAAGTTTAGCAAACGCACAGGGCGGAAAAATTTTTATAGGTTTCGACGACAAGAAAAAATATCCTCCCGAAAATCAAGTTATTGTGCCGAAAGAAATTAATGATTCCATTACAAAGCTTCGTAGTTTGTGTTTTAATGTGGCTCTTGTCGGTTCTGAAATATTGACTTATAGCAATGGTGGTCAATATTTTACAATTACGATTTCGCCGTCAATGAAATCCATAGCCACCACTTCAGATGGGAAAATCTACTTGCGTGTAGCTGATAAATGCGAGCCGGTGCGGAATGAAGATATTCATCGTTTGGCATACGAAAAGCAGGCATATCAATGGGAATTGGTTTGCCCGAAAACAGTACAAATCAGCGATATTCATATAGGTATCATTCGCAATTTTGCCAATGATATTCGTAAATCCGACCGTGTGGGCGATCATATCAAACAAATGAGCGATGACGAAATTATCGAAAATTACAATTTTGTTTCGGATGGCTTTTTAACTTATCTCGGTATTCTGTGGCTCGGAAATGCCCATCAACGTAGTCGCATTTCCTATCCGATTACAGTGCAATACATTGTGTATGACAATTTGGAGCGAAAAATCCGCAAAGAAGATTGGCACGATAATTTGCTCAATCCAGCTCAATTGCTTTTAGATATTGAACGCAAGGCTATAGAATTGACCTATTTTCACGAATTTCCCGATGGACTTTTCCGCAAACAAATTCGCCATTATCATCCGAAAGTGATTCGCGAGTTATTGCTCAATGCTTTTGCTCACAAGAGTTTTACCATTTCAGGCGACATAATGATAGCGGTTTATCCCGACCGTCTCGAGATTTCAAATCCCGGCGGATTACCGATGGGCGTTACCGTTAATAATATTTTGCACGCCTGTCAACGTCGCAATCCGCATTTTATTCGCGTGATGCACGACCTCAAACTGATGGAAGGCGAAGGTAGTGGTTACGATTTGATTTATGAATTAAATGCTTTGGATTCCAAGGAATTACCACAAATCATTTCTGACTTCAATTCTACGACCATTATTCAAACTTCCAAAATTGTAAATGAAGAAGTGTTACCGGTATTGGACTATGTCACTAATAATTACGAAATCTCGCAGAAAAACCTTATTGCATTGGGACTGATTGCACAGCATAAGAAATTACTATCTACCGAATTAGTAAATTTTCTCCAGTTATCACAAGACGAAAGATTACGAAGTTATACTTCCAATTTGGTAGAAAAAAGGATAGTCATTACACGAGGAATTAAAAAGGGAAATAGCTTTTTAATAAGTCCCAAAGTTATTTCCAATTCAAAAGCAAATATAAAAACATCTCTTAAAACAGTTGAACCTCACAGATTAAAAGCATTAATTATAGAAGATTTGCGTTTGCACCCCAATTCAATGCGTAGAGATATTCAACAACGGTTGCCCGATGTTGAAGAAAAAGATTTGAAAAAATATTTGTATGAAATGGTGGAATTTGGGCAACTGCTTGCTTTCGGTGTAAAGACGTACAGACAGTATAAATTAGCAGAAAGCGATATGACAGCAAACAATTAAAAATGGTGGCAAAAAAAAAAAGAAAGAAAAAGGATTTCTCAAAAATAAATAGTTAAATTCTTAATAATCAGCACAAACTTTCTTTTTTTTAGAAAAAGAAAAGGAAAAAGAAGATTCAAAAAATATAGAACAATGGAGGTTAATTATCAGCACGGCTTACAAACAACAAGAGGTCAGAAAAACTTCCAACCTCTTGACCTCAGCCGTCGGGGCGACAGGATTTGAACCTGCGACAACACGCCCCCCAGACGTGGACTCTACCGGGCTGAGCTACGCCCCGATTTTGCAGTAGTCTCCTATAATCGGCTGCAAAGATAATCTAAAATTACCAAAACCAAATGACAAGGTACGATTTTTTTCAGAATATTCTATAAGTTTTACCCTACTCATTGAATTGTTAGTAAAATTCTTTTGTTTGTTATAAAAAAGTGCTTTAAATGCAGCAGTGGACTATTTTTTTTATGTAGTTTTGCGACCGGAAAAATGAAATGAACCTACGAGAATAAAAATACGCGAAAGAAAAACGAGAACTAAGCTACGAGAACTAAGCTACGAGAACAAAAACACGCAAATAAAAGAGTAAAAATACGCGCGAGGATTGAATAATAAAGAATAAAAATCATGTCGAAAATTATTGCAATAGCTAATCAGAAGGGTGGTGTGGGTAAGACAACTACGACTGTAAACTTAGCTGCCAGTCTGGCTGTTTTAGAGCAGAAAGTGTTAATCGTAGATGCAGACCCTCAGGGGAATGCTACTTCTGGTTTGGGCTATGATGTCAGGACTTTGAAAGCTACCATCTATGAATGTATCTTGAACGATTTAGACCCGAAGGAGGCGATATTGAAAACTGAAATTGAAGGTCTTTCGTTGCTGCCCTCTAACATTGATTTAGTTGGTGCGGAGGTAGAAATGCTGAATCGCGAGGATAGAGAAAAAGTTTTGTCCCGTATATTAAATAAAGTAAAAGACGAGTATGACATTCTGCTTATTGACTGCTCTCCTTCTTTGGGTCTGATTACGGTAAATTCCATGACTGCGGCTGATTCGGTGTTAATTCCCGTACAGTGTGAATATTTTGCATTGGAGGGTTTGGGGAAATTGTTGAATACCATAAAAATCATACAAAAGCGTCTCAATACAGCCTTGGAGATTGAAGGGTTTGTACTGACAATGTTCGATGCCCGTTTGAGATTATCAAATTTAGTGGTGGGTGAGGTGAAAAAACATTTCGAGAAGATGGTTTTTGAGACGATGATACAACGAAATACAAAAGTAGCGGAAGCACCAAGTCACGGTCAACCGGTCATCCTTTATGATGCCGAATGTAGAGGTTCCGTGGATTATCTGAATTTGGCAAAAGAGTTGTTGGATAAACAAAAGAAAAAATAAACACCCCCTCTTAAACTTGTATAAACTTATATAAAAAATATGGCTAAGAAACCTGCATTAGGAAGAGGCTTAGGAGCACTGTTGGCGGATGCCGTAGGGGGTGAGCGCGTGAAGGAAGAAGGAGGTAGTTCGTCTATTTATGAATTAGACTTAAACGATATACGTCCTAATTCCTATCAACCGCGAACAGAATTTGATAGCATAGCTTTACAAGAGTTAGCTGATTCGATACGTTCGGTGGGACTTATTACGCCGATTACCGTTTGGAAAGTTACAGACACGCAATATGAAATCATTGCTGGCGAACGTAGATTTAGGGCATCGAAACTTGCCGGTTTGAAAACCATCCCTGCGTATATCCGCACCAAAGCCGAGGATGCCAGCCTTTTAGAAATGGCATTGGTTGAAAACATTCAGCGCGAAGACTTGAATGCAATAGAGGTGGCAATAGGCTATCAGCGTCTCTTAGAGGAATTTCAGTTGACACAAGACAAATTAAGTGAAAGGGTAGGGAAAAATAGGTCGAGTATTTCCAACTATTTGAGATTGTTAAAGTTACCTGCTCAAATCCAATTAGCGGTGAGAGATAAAAAAATCTCTATGGGTCATGCCCGCGCGATTATCGGCGTTGAAGATGCTGAAACACAAGTTCGTATCTTTGAGCAAATACTTCAAGATGAACTTTCTGTGCGACAAGTGGAGGAAATCGTAAAAGACCTGAGTAACCCGGTACCGGAAACTCCACCGGTTAAAAATTCGTTTGATAAGAAGTCGAAAAAAGAGTCGCCAATCAATTACATTGGCGACTATGTGGAGTTGCAGAGCCAGCTTTCAAAGCGTTTTAGTACAAAAGTAGAGTTGAAAAGGAGTACGGACGGGAAGGGAAAGATTGTCATCCCTTTTCGTTCCGATACGGAATTGGAAAGTATTGTAGGATTGCTGGATCTGATAGAGTAATAATTCGCTAAGTCGGGAGCAATAGTGAAAATAGGACTGTTCGTTGCGAGTATCTTGTTAACGGTTGCAAACGTGCAGGGGCAACAAGTGCAGGGCGATACAATTGCAAACGTGCAAAGGCAGCAGGGTCAGGGAGACACGATTATGTCGGATTTTGACGCGGACACAACTGCGCTCATTACCGTTCAGGAGAATGTGGTTGGGAAGGATGGAGTTGGGAAGGATGGAGTTGGGAAGGATTCACTGAAATTGGAAAAACCGGTGTTCGGTACACATTCTCCCAAAAAAGCGGCGTGGATGGCGGCAATATTGCCCACTTCCGGACAGTTTTACAACGGCCAGTGGTGGAAAACACCTTTTATATATGCGGGAATTGGAGCCACTATTTACGGGTTGGTATGGAACGGTAGCTATTACAACAAGTACAGAACAGCCTTTATTGATTATAGCCTCTATTTAGAAGCTAAAACGGCAGATCCGGAGAATGCCGTTTATCCTGAAAATGCCTCTTGGGACAAGCTTTATTTGCGAGGTGGAGTGGATGAGTTCACTGACAGCCAGGCGAATCGCTTCAAGCAGACCTTGGAAAATAAGAAAACAAGATATGGTCGAGACAGGGACTTGTTGATAATTGTGATGGTTGGTATTTATGCCATCCAAATCCTTGATGCGAGTGTCTATGCGTATTTTTATGATTTTGAAATAGATGAAGACTTGACGATGAACATTCAGCCGACATTTAGTCCTATGGGAGGGGGCATGCTCGGTGTTTCGTTGACATTTAATTTTTAATATAAAGTTTGCCTCTTGTCTTGAACCACGATTTTGTCAAGATGGCCTTGCGGCTTTTTCCTTGCTACCTCAGCATACCCGAACAAGGTTCGGCTCTGCTTTCGGTACGCTGCGTCAATTGACAAGATGACCAAGATAATCAGGGCAGGGACACGGCTTGCAAAGCCGCGCCAGCGAAAGATAATCAATTCTCTTTCATCTTGCAAATCCTTTAATCTTATTAAAATCGTGGTTCAAGACAAGAAACAAGGAGGTTGCGGGTCAAGCCCGCAACATAAGGGGCACAAAAGTTTGTGTCACTACAATATTTGTCTTACCTTTGCGACTGATTTGTCCACCTCACCTTATATATAAGGTATGGTGGGGGACGTAGTAACATAGAGTAGTGTATAGCGATACCGCATACGGATACAATTGTCAATCAAAGCATTATGGAGCACAAGTTGTTTATTTATAACACGAGCAATCGGCGGAAGGAACTCTTTGAACCACTAAACCCTCCCTTCGTGGGACTGTATGTCTGCGGCCCCACCGTCTATGGGGACGCCCATCTGGGGCATGCGCGCTCTGCCATCACCTTTGACATCGTCTTCCGATACCTGCAATGCTTGGGCTACAAAGTGCGCTACATCCGGAATATCACCGATGTAGGCCATCTCACGAACGACAGTGATGACGGCGATGACAAGATACTTGAACGGGCGAAATTGGAAGCCTTAGAGCCTATGGAAGTCGTGCAGTTGTACAGCAACCGCTACCATAAGAACATGGAGCAGCTTAACACACTGCCGCCGAGCATTGAGCCGCGTGCCTCTGCGCACATCATTGAGCAACAGCAATTGGTGCAACAACTCCTTGACAACGGCTATGCGTACGAACATCAGGGGAGTATCTACTTTGACATGGATGCCTACAGCCAAAAGTACCACTACGGCAAGCTTTCGGGGCGCAAACTCGATGAACTTATCACCAACACCCGCCTATTAGACGGTCAGCAGGAGAAGCGCAATCCAGCGGACTTTGCCTTGTGGAAGCGTGCCACTCCCGCCCACATCATGCGCTGGGCGTCCCCGTGGGGGGAGGGGTTTCCGGGCTGGCACTTAGAGTGTTCCTGCATGAGTCAGAAGTACTTAGGTGATGTGTTCGACATACACGGGGGTGGCCTGGACTTACTCTTTCCTCACCACGAGTGTGAAGTCGCACAAAGCACGGCAGCACAAGGGCACGAAGCCGTACGCTATTGGATGCACAACAATATGATTACCATCAAGGGACAGAAAATGGGGAAGTCCTTGGGCAACTTCATCTCCTTAGACCAGCTCTTTACAGGGGACAACGCGGTCTTGGAACAGGCCTATTCACCGATGACCATCCGCTTCTTTATACTCCAAGCCCACTACCGCAGTCCCTTGGACTTTTCCAATGAGGCACTAAAAGCTGCCGGCAAAGGGTACGAGCGACTGATGGCTGCTGTGGGGCTATTGGATAATATGGTGACTACCGCCCAATCCACCGTCAGCCCTACCGATACTCGCGTACACGAGCTTGCTGTCCAATCCACTGCCAGCCCTACCGATACGCGCGTGCACGAGCTTGCTGCCCAATGTTCGCAAGCCATGAACGACGACCTGAACACCCCCATCCTCATATCACACCTCTTTGAGGGCGTCAGGCTCATCAATTCCATTGCTGCCGGTACGGAGCATATCGGTGACGACAGCTTGGCGACACTGAAAACGCTCTTTCACACCTTCGTCTTCGACGTGCTGGGGCTGACAGCCGAGACACAAACAGAGAGCAAAAGCAACCAGGTATTGGGCAAAGTCTTAGACATCGTTATGGCGACGCGCAACGAGGCCAAGAGGAACAAAGATTGGGCGTGCAGCGACAAGATACGCGACGACCTGAAACGCGCCGGCGTTTTGGTAAAAGACACGAAGGACGGCTATGAATGGGAGATTGAAAGGAGTTAAGCGTGTGAGCATCGCTATCATAGTCCCCTTGCTGGTCTGCTGTTGCGGTACAAGCCCGAAGTCGCCCAGCCAAGCGGCGTCCTCTGCGGTCAATGCTTCAGAAACAGGGACGACAGGGGCGGAAACAGGGGGCACAGCTGTGGCGACAGTTGCGGGTAGCTCGTCCTCCGTTACGTACGACAGGCACATCACGTTCTTGTATCCTGAGAAGGGCACTGTATTTAGCTATAACAGTGAGCTTTCTATTACACTCCAAAACACAAAGGGGTTCCCGCTTGATTCGGTGCACTTCTTCATTGACAACCGCAGGGTGTCGCCCACTGTGTCACTCAATGTGCCGCCCACTGCGTCGCCGCCCACTGTGTCACACTATACACTCAAAGCGCCCTCCCACAAGGTAGGCAATGTCACCTTGAAAGTGGTGGCCTTTCACGGCAATGATAGCACCCCTGCCAATAGTCCTGCTAACAGTCCTGCTCCTATTCAGGCCTCTATCGATACGCGCACTATCACCGTCAAACCTGACACACCCCCTGTACGACACAGCTACGAGGTGGTCAACAAGTTCCCGCACGACCGCAAGGCCTTCACACAGGGCTTAGTCTGCCACCAAGGGTATCTCTACGAAAGCACCGGTGAATATGGTCGTTCCGGCATCCGCAAAATAGACAGGAGCGACTGGAAGGTAGTGTCGATGTTGAGCATTGACAACCACCTGTTTGGCGAAGGTATCACGATATACAAGGACAAAATAGTACAGCTAACGTGGACCTCCCGCAAAGGCTTTGTTTACGACTTGGGCACCTTTTCATTGGAGTCGACCTTCACCTACAACACGCAAGGGTGGGGTATCACGACCATAGGCGACGAGTTGATAATGAGTGATGGCACGAACAAGCTGTACCGCCTCGACCCCCGTTCTTTTTCCGTCACCAGCCAAATAGAAGTCTGGGACGACCGCGGCGCGGTTGACCAGCTCAATGAACTTGAATTGATTGACGGTCTTGTGTGGGCAAATGTCTGGCAGACGGACCGGATAGTGATGATAGACCCTGTGAGTGGTGCGATAAAGGGTGACTTGGACATGAGCGGGTTACTGTCGGTGTCAGAACGTTCCCACATCAATGAGCGGGAGGACGTTTTGAACGGTATCGCAGTGAACGTGACAAGTGGCACCGTCTATGTGACAGGTAAGAATTGGCCCTCCCTCTTCGAAATAAATGTAGGAATGTAGGGGCGGGGCTTGCCCCCGCCCAATGTAGGAATGTAGAAATGTAGGAGGTTGCGGGTCAAGCCCGCAATGACGGCTCGGTAGGGGCGCAGGGTTTCTCCATTCCGGTAGGAATGGAAGCTCGGTAGGGGCGCACCTGCGTGTGCGCCCAATGTAGGGGCGACCCTTTTTTGAAAAACGGGAAAGATGACAAGAATATTTGACGGTACTTAAAAATTAGGTGTAAAACTTTGTTTTTTCAAATATAGAAACTAATTTTGCGCCATTATTAATCAATAAATTTTTATCAAAATGGCTTATGTAATATCAGATGATTGTATTTCTTGCGGTGCTTGTGAGTCGGAATGTCCGGTAGGTGCTATTTCGAGTGGAAGTGAACACTATGTGATAGATGCTGATGTATGTTTAGAGTGCGGTGCTTGCGTATCACAATGTCCGGTTGGTGCCATATCACAGGCATAACTTGGTTTCTACCGCGTTAAGACTAATATAGAGACGGGGCAGACCCTTGCGGTCACCCAATGTAGGAATGTAGGGGCGGGGTTGCCCCCACCCTAATTGACGCAGCGTATCGAAAGCAGAGCCGAACCTTTTGTTCGGGTATGCTGAGATAGCAAGGAAATAGCCCTTTGGGCAATGTAGGAATTTAGAAATATCCCGCGTACAGACGTTTAGTCGTTATTCCCCAATGAGCACCACCACCCGCCTATTTTTCCTCTTGTTCGCTTCACTCGTATTGGGCAAAAGCGGCTCCGTTTCGGCTTTGGAAACGGTCGTGATACGGTTGGCAGCGATACCCTTTTTGATAAGGTAGTTTTTGGCATTGTCGGCACGCTTCTGTGCTATCAACACGTTGACAGCGTGGGTGCCGAGATTGCAAGTATGACCTTCGATGACGATGTGCTTGTCGGGATAAAACTGTAGAAGTAGGTCGGCTTTTTCATCTAAGTCGCCCTTCTGCTGTGTTGACAATTCCGTGCTGTTCGACGTATAACTGTCTGCCGGCCGCTGCTGTATCTTCTCTTTGACTATCACCAACTCTTCAGCACGTTTCTGTTCCGCAATAAGCACCTCTTCTGCCAAACGCTTTTCTTCGGTGCGGGCTTCTTCCGCCAAACGTTCTTCCTCAGCATGTTTTTCTTCCGTCAACCGTTCCTCTGCATCACGTTTCTGCTTTTCTTCACGTTCGCTTGTGGGAGTAACAGGGTCGGGCGTGGTGGGTACGGGTGCGTGGGTTGCTTTCGCTGCTGATGGTGCACCGAATACTATCCCTATTTTGATGCCTGCTGCGAGCGGATTCAACTTGTCAACAAGGGATTTACCTGCGTTGGTGGATGTCAGCACCGAATTGGGCTTGTAGTCATCACTACCGGAGTAGTCAATCAGAGGTGCGGCGGCGGACGGGCGGATGTTGTTCAGCCCGTAATCAAAATACAGTCCGCTGGAAAGGGATAACTTGTCGGTCAATCGCCACTTCAGGCCCACTTCCGCCGAAGCGAAAAAAGCGGTCTGCAGCACCAAATCACCCTGGTGACTTAAATCATTAGTGAAATCGCCGAAGCCCATAAAATTCGGTTTGTTCAGTACAAATTCACCTGAGGCGTACTGCCCCTCGGTGCTCAGCTTGTCCGCACTGCTGTTGAATGACGCACTTAGCGGAATACCGACCTTGCCGCCCAATGCCGCATAAAATCCCTGCATGGCAGCGAGGTTAAACAAGCGCATATCCGTTTGAAAACGCAGCATCAGCGGGATGTTTAGCAGGATTACCTGCTGTTTGTCGCGGTAGCCGGTGAGCGTGTAGGTGTAGTCAAAATCTTCCGTGCCGTCGTTGCGCAGGTAGGTTTCGCTCTGTGGGTCCAGCGTGCATTTCCCGTTGAACAAAGCGGCTTCCATACCCGTGCCGAAGCCCCAGCGTTCGTTGAAGCGGAAGGTGTAGCCAAGTCCCGCAAGCCCGCCCAGACCAAGATTGGTGCTGCCT
>BNXR01000059.1 GCA_025999735.1 Bacteroidia bacterium
AGATAAACAGTTGACTGTTCGTACGACGCGGTATCAGCTCCATTTTGATGTCAAAGGGGGCGTCCACGACCTTCTTCCGCGCCGTGAGCACCTTCACCTTGCTGTCCGCCGTATAAGAACTCGCCTTCGCGTCCCACTTCATACTCAAAGCGTCCAACGCAAACAAACCACCCAATGAGTCAGGAATGTGAGTGGGCACCGTCACGTTGGCCGTTCCCTCTTTCGTACTGTAATAGTCGGTACCATAGACGAGTGCCAACTTCGCTTGCAAGGACGTGTCCTGTTCAAGCACATTGACCTCCTGTGACACGAAGTCCTGCGCGAGTATGTTGTCCATGCTCGGCAACAAGGCAAAGTCAAGGCGATAGAGTACATCGAACAACTTTAAGACCTCCTCCTTGATGTCGTACGATATACCACCCACCATGCTCTGACGGATACCATTGATTGGTAACTCTGTCGCCAACTTACCGAAACCCTGCACATCCTCCTTCTTAGGCGTGTAGGTCAAACCATAACGAGGATGAACGGCGGTATCGGTGATAGTATATACTTTGGCCTTCTCATTCCACACCAACTCACCACGTGCACCGAACACGATGCGGTCGTCGTGGAACAAACGCGCACTCGTAAGAGCCGCGTACGGCTTCACAGCCCTGTCGCCATAGACCATGATACCGTTGAATATCCTGTTGTTGTCCATGTCACCCCTGTTTTCCACTTCCACAGGTATCCGTATATCACTGGCCACCAAATGGGTGCGCGTCTTCAACCACGAGTGCTTCAAGTACAGGCTGTCCGACGTCATCCGCACAAAGCCGTTAAAGTACATATCGGGGTGTCTGGACTGCAACCGCATCTCACCTTTATATATAAAGCCCTTGTTCAACTTAAAGTCGTCCTCGACCGTGAAGTTGATGCTCGCATAAATCAAGCGTGCCGTGTCTGCACCGATACTCGTGAAGCGGATGGGTATCTTCAACTTGTCTTGATTGACGTAGGTGTAATCACCACTACCATTGAAGGTCAGGCGTCCGCGAATGTTCATGTCCACCTTCGCAAGCGTCCGCGTGCTATCCTCTCTGTCAAGCAGCAACTTGCCACCGTTCAGCTGGCGTATGATACCGAAGTTGCTGATGTACACCTCGCCGTCCGACGGGTAAAAGCGACCGTTGGCAAGGTCGATATGATTGACCCACGAACAGGTGATGTCCCCCTTGGTGAGGTCATATTTAGCCATCGGTGCCACGAAACGAAGCCCGTCCATGCTATGTTCCGTAGCCGTGAAGACGTTCTTGCCAAACTCAGGCAGTTGCTCTTCGTCCTCCAGCTTCCACAGCTTCTTCCCTTCGTCCTTGTCCTCGATACCTATATTAAGGTAGCCATCCGCCATGTACCACGCAAAACGCTTGAAGGCGCTCTTGAACTTGTTAGCCGGGAAGAAGGCCTCGTTGTCGTCCGTATTGTTGGTGAACATACCCTTGTTGGTTTCCAGGTTCAGGTCCACCTTCATGTCGCGCGTATTGATACGGACATCGTTCTTGGCAAAGGCCGCAATCTCCACATTGGCATGGTCGGAAAGGATATTGACAGCGTGTAGATTGAACAGGCTCGAACTCATGCGCACATCCTTCAAGTCCATCGTACCGCGTGCATCGAGTAGGTCGTCATAGACCATCAACTGTCCGACGTGCTTGACACGCTTCTTGTACACGTCAAAGGCCTTCGTCTGTGTGCGTGCGTTGATAACTAAGTCCGCACACACGTACTGTATGGCTATGTTTTCGCCTACGGCATCCGGTCGCTTGTTGGCTATCGGGTTCACGGTGAAGGTCTTCGTCACACTGGTCATCGAATCAGGCATGAGTACTATCTCGTTCGAGGTGAAGAAGCTGTTGTTCAGCTTCACATCACCTTTGCCAATGAAGCCTTCCATGTCAAGCACCATATCGCTTGTAATGGTACCTCGGCCATATAGCGGTGACCCGGTAGGCGGCGTCGAGAACTTCATACCAAAGGAAAGGTCCTTCATCAATATCAACGAGTCACGCACGTCGGGGATGATGTTGGACGTCAAGATACCCTGAAAGCGGTACTGTGCACCGTCGCCGTCGTTCATGTTCAGTATCGTGAAGGGGAGTAGCGTCATCCAGAACTTCTCCTTACGATACTCGCCGTGCCGTATGTTCTCAAAGTAAACGAAGGACTCCTTGTCAGACTTCAACATCGGATAGCCGGGGTTCACTTTCTTCCCCGACTTGTTGTCGGGCATATCAATCCACAGCGTGCCCGAAACGCTACGTATGGGGGTCTTCACCTGCGCACCACGCTTCTTGGTGAGCTTATCAGCAACGTATGCCACCATGGAATCAACCTCAGTCAGCTTAATCTCGTACTTATCGTACGAGAAGAACATGTTCGTCCCTACGAAGTCGAACATACCGGCCATCAACTTGCCGTTAAAGGAGAGGTCTCTATTCCGATATAGGTGTATCGTTTTATCGACGGGGAAGGCATAGACGCTCTGGGCGGCACTAAGGGTGAGGTTGTCA
The DNA here is from genome assembly GCA_025999735.1 of Bacteroidia bacterium. GTDB lineage: Bacteria > Bacteroidota > Bacteroidia > Bacteroidales > Marinifilaceae > JAISHE01. The sequence continues at coordinate 2,553 of BNXR01000059.1, forward strand.
ACACCATATATCTGCAACTCGCGGCTCTTCAAGTCCAGCTTGGCATTGTTACGAGTGTTGGGGAACGAAGCGAACTTGATAGCGTCGTAATCCCTCTTTGCCACTCGTGCCAGCACATAATCGAAGAGGCGTTGCTTCACCGTCACCTCGTCCGTTTGCTCATCATAATCAACAAAGTCACTGTATGACAGCAATATCATCTGTTGCCTCAATTGGGACATCGGTTTGCGCACCCTTGCAGCATAGTCGGGAATGGTAAACGTTGTCTTCTTCCACTCGTTAGAGGCATTGTACAACGAGTTTAGCGGATGCACTTCATCTATCCCCTGCATATCGTCGTACATGTTCTCGTTGAAGAAGTTGGCCGACTCCATGAGTGCCCTCTTCGTGACCGTCCTCATGTTCACAAACTTGTCCTCTAAGGGCCAGAGCAACTCCTCGACACCCAAGAGTGTCTGGTGATAGTCATCACGGAAAGGAGTGCGGCTGCTCTGGTCGGAACTCCGCCTCACGGCAACCGTGTTGTTCTGCTTGGTATATGAGAAGCTCACGTTGGGGTGCGTTATGCCGTCCGCCTCTGCATCCACGCCACCCAGAGGAAAGGAGATAGAGGACGTCCCTGCCAGCACCTTATCGTTGTCAATCGTAAAGTAGTTGGAGAAGACGTACAGGTTCAACGAGTCTGCGGGCGAGATGTGCACCTGCGCAGGCGTACGCCCTCTACCGAAGCCCACCAACTTTTCGCCCTCGTACGATATACCACCCTTGAAGTCAATGCCATTGAAGATAGCCGCTATGGGCAGGTCTATGCGGTGGGATTGGAACTTGGGAAACCCCGCATCACCCTTTCGTGGGAGTAGGGAGGGTTTATCTCTCAGCTCACCGCGCAGTGGCTGTTCATGCTTCTTGGGGAAGTAAAAGAGCACAGAGTCGGCCGTATAGTCGGAGTTGGCAAAGTTGATACGGTAGTTGTTCAGCTCGGCGTACATATCTTTCGTCGTCACCCAGTTCACCCTCCCCTTGCTACCTGTGAGCGACTTGTCGCCAATGACGTGGGTGATGTCCGTGTTGAAGATATTGATAGAGTCTTTGCCCGTCGTGCAGACGACGCTCCCTTCCTGCACCTTGACCCGTATATCCGTTCCGCCTACCCATGTCTGCGCACCGCGTACGAACCATTTGTACGTTCCTCCGGTGTGCATCAAGCCAGCGGTGGCGATAGCACTCGTTTCTTTCAGGTAACTCTGTACTGCCATCCGTTGTCTGCTGGTTTCCTTCAACGCCTTCTTCACGCCCTCCAGCCACACCAGGTAACTGTTCTTGTCCTTACTCCTGGAGAAGGCCAGGATAGTTTCTACGAAGTTGGTATAATCGGGGTTTGGTGGTAGGTGTAGGTTATTCACTTCGGCAAAGACGGCATTCAGGTCATCCTTTTCAAGACTATTAATAAAGCCTGCTTTCCACATCCTCGAAAGGTCGCTCTGCATCCTCGAGCTGGACGTCTGCACCGTCTTGTATATCTCCTCAATGAGCACCGGCAACGACTTCACCTCCTGTGCCCAAGCACCGACCACCCCTACAAGTACGAACACTAATAAACAACTACTCTTTCGCATATACACCCAACTTGTACCTAACCGTACTACCTTATATTAACCCCACAAAAGTACGACATATATTTGTATTGTGCAACCCTTTCGTTTACCTTTGCACACGACGCAATAGGTAACGTGGTACATCGTGGTATTGGGGAGTGAGTGCGGAGGCACAGAAGCCTCCGATGCGGAGGTACAGAAGCCTCCGGTGCGGAGGCACAGAAGCTTCCGGTGCGGAGGTACAGAAGCCTCCGGTGCGGAGGTACAGAAGCCTCCGGTGTGGAGGTACAGAAGCCTCCGATGCGGAGGTACATAAGCCTCCGATGCGGAGGCACATAAGCCTCCGGTGCGGAGTGTCTGAACCACGATTTTAATAAGATTAAAGGATTAGCAAGATGAAAGAGAATAGGAATATAGGATGAATGCCCTACGGGCAAAGTCCGTTAGGTGGGATGTCGTCTTCTATTGACATGAATGCCCTACGGGCAAAGTCCGTTAGGACTTGCATATCAATAGAAATGGATGCTATCCTCTCAACAATTTCCCGTAGGGAATACATCATGGTAATCTTGCTCATCTTGCACGGTTCAAGACAAGAGGTGCGGAGGTTGCGGGTCAAGCCCGCAATGACGATATAATGATTTTTTTCGTCCCCCTCTTGCATATTCCACACAAGGTAGTTATCTTTGCACCCGATATACAAATAGTAGTAACACTCATAATGATACAGATGAAGGAATAAAAGTGCTTTAATGCACATAAGACATATATAGTAGCGATTTGCGTTATTCTTGCTTGCATTTCCACAGCAAAACTCGTAAGAGTTAATATATCAAGAATAGGTTAGCGAAACGCCGTGTTTTTACGGCGTGGGACAACTTGTTAGATATATAGGCGTGGAAACCTGCAAGTAGACAGGTTGTTTCCGCGCTATTTTTATGTGCAAAGACCAAGACAAGATAAACCTTACGCAGACAAGGATAGAAGAGTCTGCACAATATATAAACCAAATTATTATTATTATGACAAACAATGTTATGATTGCTGCAGTGGCAGCGTGTATGACAGGCATACTAATGTTCAGTGCCTGCCAAGATGATGAGAAGAACTCAACGGTAGAGCCAACAGTAGAGCCAAAGTTGGTGTTGAGTAAAAAGAGTATTTCGGTGTCATCAGCCGGAGGTAACGATACTGTGTTTCTAACGAGTAATGTGGACTGGACGGCAACCGGTACGGAAACATGGTGTGGACTTAGCCAGACAGCGGGTGATGGTAACGCTGACCAGGCTGTAGCTGTTGTGTTTACGGTGAAAGCGAACAGTACGGAAGCAGTTCGCACTGCGAATGTAACGTTCAGTGCGGGCGAGTTGAGTGAAACCGTGAAAGTAGAGCAAAAGGCATTTGCCAAGTTCTCGTGGACACTAAATAGTGGAGTGCTCACCATTAGCGGGGATGAGGCTATGCCGGATTATGAGTATCAGGATACTCCTTGGTATTCTCAATCTGCATCAATCACCACTGTAATAATAGAGAATGGTGTGACAAGTTTGGGGCAAAACGCTTTTAATGAGTGTAGTGCTCTAACATCTGTTACCATTCCCAATAGTGTTACAAGTATCGGGGATGCGGCTTTTGGTAATTGTAGCAGTTTAGCGGAAATTGCTATTCCTAACTCCGTGACAAGTATCGGGTTTGCATCTTTTGGGTTATGTAGCAATTTAACGTCCGTAACTATTCCTAACTCAGTGACAAGTATCGGACAGAGCGCTTTTATGCGTTGTAGCAGTTTAACCTCTGTAACCATTCCCAATAGTGTTACAAGTATTGGGAATATGGCTTTTTGGGAGTGTCGTGCTCTAACATCTGTTACTTGCCTTAATCCTACACCGCCAACATTGGAGCTCGGCGTATTCAGTGGCATAAGCAATAGTTGCACTTTTTATGTTCCCGCAGGCAGTGTATCCGCCTACGAAGCAGCAGGATGGGGTAGTTATGGAACAGTAGTGGCAATCTGAATGTTCGATAACACAGAACAGTGTCTGAACCACGATTAAAAGGTCTTGAACCACGATTTTAATAAGATTTACAAGATTAGCAAGATAAAAGAGGAAGGAAAGAGATGAGACAATTATCTTGGTCATCCTGATAATCTTGACAAAATCACGGTTCAAGACAATAATGGATAGGTAGAGACGGGGCATACCCCGTCTCTACACGTTTACGCCCCAACGATATTTTCATGCGTATGTGTATAAGTGGAAATATAATGTTACCTTTGTGGTGTAAGGTGCGAAAGTTAATGCTACCTTTGTGGCGTAACAGTACAATAAATTAAACCATGTTATTATGAACAAGACATCATCAACACAACCCACGTTTGAAAGCATTATGGCAATCATGGACAGGACAGAGAAACTGCAAAAAGAAACAGCGCAACGTCAAAAAGCATTTGAGAAACTGCAAGAGAAAGAGTCTGCCGAAGCAAAAGCGCACTTTAAAGAATATGAGAAGCGCAGAGAAGAAGAGTCTGCCGACTGGCATGCAAGTTGGAAAAAACTCGAAGAGTATCAGGCAAAGGTGTCGAAGGAGATTAGTGATATAGGTAAGAATCTCGGCGGACTCGGCAATCGTATCGGCGAGATTATGGAGACCTTATTGGCAGCGGGGTCATGGGAAAAGTTTAAAGAGTACAATTACGACTTTGAACGTGCCTATCAGCGTGTAGGTATCTACAACGGCAAAGCACGCTTGACGGATATAGATATATTGCTTTCCAATGGCAAATATGCAATGGCAGTAGAAGTGAAGAATATACTGAATCGTCGTACTGATGTGGACGACCACGTAGAACGCTTGGATTTGCTGATGCAATATCCACCTGCCGAAATCAAAGAGAAAAAGGTGATGGGCGCAATGGCTTGTGGTGTAGTAGATGACAGAGTTCGTGACTATGCTTTCAGCAAAGGTCTATTTGTGTTGGAACTCACCGGCGATGCAGCAGACTTGGCAACGCCGCCCGCAAATTTCACACCACAAGAGTGGATACCCTCGTAGGGGCAGACCTGCGTGTCTGCCCTTTTTGGTGCGCCTATTTTATTCTTTGTAGGGCTTCGTTCAGCTTTTCTTCTTTGCAGCAGAGCGAAATCCGCACGAATGTATCTCCATTGTTCCCGAAGATAGAGCCTGGGGTGATGAACACGTGTGCCTTGTGTAAGATTTCGTCTGCAAAGGCTTCGCTACTCTTCCCACTACTAAGATAGGAAGCGGGTATTTTGCCCCACAGGAAGAGTCCGGACTGCTTGGGGTCGAACGTACAGCCCAACGTGCACATGATTTCTTCTGCTATTTTGCGCCGTTCGCGGTAGATTTTGTTCATGTTGTCATACCATTCTTTGGGTGCTTCGAGGGCTTTGGCAGCCGCTAACATCATGGGTTTGAACTGTCCGCTGTCGATATTACTTTTCACTTTCAACACCCATTCCACAAATTGTGCATTGGAAGCCAGCATCGCCATACGCCAACCCGGCATATTCTGCGATTTACTTAGGGAGTTCAACTCTATGCAAATGTCCTTTGCTCCTTCAAGCTCTAATATACTGATAGGATTGTCGTTGAGGATGAAACTATATGGATTGTCGTTACATATAATAATGCTGTGTTTGCGTCCAAATTCAACTAACGAGTGGTAGAGTTCTTTGGTAGCCGGTGCACCGGTTGGCATGTGGGGATAATTTGTCCACATCAGTTTGACGTTCGATAACTCCAAGTTCTCCAAAGCGGCAAAGTCCGGTTGCCAGTGATTTTCTTCCTTCAAGTCGTAGGGCACTAAGCGTGCTTGGACTAAATTCGTCACAGAGCGATAAGTAGGATAACCCGGATCGGGCACTAACACGCCGTCACCCGGATTGAGGAAGGCCAAGGATATATGCAAAATTCCCTCTTTGGAACCGATTAATGGCTGTATCTCCGTTGCGGGGTTGAGTTCCACGCGATACCATTTTTTATACCACGCTGCAAAAGCTCCACGCAACTCGGGAATGCCTATATATGATTGATAACCATGAGTATCGGGCTTGCGAGCGTAGTGACAGAGAGTTTCAATGGCTTCCGGCGAAGGGGGTAAATCGGGACTGCCGATGCCAAGGCTGATAACGTTCACTCCTTGGGCTTCCATCGCTGCTATTTCTTTTAGCTTCTTAGAGAAATAGTACTCACTGACGGAATTTAATCGGTTCGCAGGCTGTATCTTGTTTGTTCCCATTTACTCCACATTCGTTGAGGTATTTTCCTGATATTCTCCGAGTATCTTAAAGTCCGTCGTCAGAGGGCGTACGGCATCCAATCCTTGCTTATATTTCACAAAGTCTTTAAAGGTCAAGTCAACGTAAAAAAGGTATTCCCATTCACGCCCTAAAATGGGGAGAGACTGTATTTTCGTTAGGTTACTGTCGTAGAAAGAAAGAATTGTCAGCACTTGGGAGAGGCTTCCACCGGTATGAGGCAGGGTGAAAACAATGGACGACTTGTTGATTTCCACCCCTTTGAGCATGTCCGCACTTTGCTGAGGATTGCTAATGAGCAGGAAACGGGTGAAATTACGCTTGTTGGTTTCGATGCCTTCGGCCAAGACCTTCAGACCGTAGAGTTCGGCGGCATATCGGCTGCAAATCGCCGCATGACCTCTCTTTCTCTTCTCGGCAATTTCTTGGGCACTTAAAGCAGTATCTTCTTCTTCCACAATCTTGATATGGGGCAATGTATTCAGGTACTCGAGGCACTGCATGAGGGCTATCGGGTGGGAATTTACTTCGGTCAATGTCTCTAAGGTATCCTCCGGCAGGGCGGCAAAACTGTGGGTGATGCGGATTTTCTGTTCCCCGACAATCTGTAAACCACTCTTTCGTATCAGTTCATGATTTTGCAACAAACTACCAGCGATGGTGTTCTCAATGGCCATTATTCCCATCACATTCGGGTCACTATTAGCAGCATCAATCACATCTTTAAACTGAATGCAGGGCATAATATGTATCTCCTCGCCTCTTGTTTCTTTGAAATACAAGCGGGCAGCGAGTTCGTGGTACGCACCTTTAACACCTTGAATGGCTACTGTTTGCATCTGTTCCTATTATCTGCTTCTGTTATCTGTGAAAAAACAACGCCTTCTCTTTACCATTTCTTTTGCCACAGCCTCTATCACAGCCTTTAGCATTGAAGGTGACAAAAGTAATACATTTTCGGTTAAATTCGTAAATAGCAAATATTTTTTTACTTTTGCGGCATGAAAAAAGGAGGTTTTCACATTGTCGCTTTGCTCGTTGTCGCTATATGGGGGAGTACTTTCGTATCAACAAAAATACTGCTTAACTACGGATTGCTGCCCCAAGACATTTTCTTTTACCGCTTTCTGATGGCATACATCGGCATTTGGACATTCGGAAAAAGTCGCTTGTTTGCCAAGAACCTAAAAGACGAATTTTTGCTATTACTGCTTGGCGTTAGTGGCGGTTCTTTGTATTTTCTCGCTGAAAACATGGCGTTGCAGTTCACCTTAGCTTCCAACGTGGCACTCATTGTGTGCACAACCCCCATTCTGACGGCTCTTTTGTCGCGGCTCTTCCTAAAAACCGTAAAATTGGGACGTTTTTTTGTACATGGTTCTTTGCTCGCTTTATGTGGGGTTGCCTTGGTCATCTTCAACGGTCATTTTGTCCTGCAACTCCACCCCGTAGGCGACTTCCTCTGTTTAGTTGCCGCTTTGGCATGGGCAGTTTACATCATCGTCATCAAACACGTTGATGACCGATATTCTAATTTATTTATCACGCGCAAAGTCTTTTTCTACGGCTTGCTGACCATTCTTCCCGTGTTCATATTCAAACCCTTAGAACTTGATTTTACTGTTTTATTACAGCCTGTCGTTCTTGGAAATCTCGTTTTCTTAGGATTGGCAGCTTCCTTAGCGTGCTTTTTTCTATGGAATGTGGTTATCAAAAAAATAGGGGTCGTCCAATCAACCAACTACCTTTATATCAATCCTATCGTTACATTAATCACGTCGGCTATTTTCTTAGATGAAAGAATTACCTTGATGGCATTAGGGGGTGCAGGTTTAGTACTGGGAGGGGTCGTACTGGCGAGTAAAATCAATTCACGCATGAATAAAACCAAGATTGGGTTGAATTAGTAACAAAATTCCCCAAATTCTCCCTTAATCGTCAATTTTTTTCCTGCATGTTTCTGACATCGCCCCACTATGCGGGCATCAATATTGAAACTTTTGGAAATAGCGATGATTTCTTCCGCCCATTTTTCGTCCACATACACTTCCATGCGATGTCCCATGTTGAATACTTTGTACATTTCTGCCCAGTCGGTACCCGATTGCTCCTGTATCAGCCGGAATAAAGGTGGCACGGGGAACAAGTTGTCCTTGATAATATGCAAGTCCTCCACAAAGTGCAATACCTTCGTTTGTGCTCCACCAGAACAATGCACCATGCCGTGTATTTCCCCGCGGTACTTGTCTAAGACTTGCTTTATGACCGGAATATACGTCCGTGTGGGCGATAGTACTAATTTCCCGACATCTTTTCCGACACCTTTTTCGACACCGCCTAAATCTTCGAGCGTATCGGTCAGTCGGTACTTGCCCGAATAGAGTAGTTCTGGGGGCATGGAATTGTCGTAACTTTCGGGGTATTTTGTTGCCAGATACTTGGCGAAAACGTCGTGCCGGGCGGAAGTTAAGCCGTTGGAACCCATGCCACCGTTGTATTCGTCCTCATACGTCGCTTGTCCGAAAGAAGCCAGGCCGATGATGACATCACCGTCTTGAATGTGGTCGTTAGAGATGACATCCGCCCGTCGCATCCGGCAAGTCACTGTGGAATCTACGATGATGGTGCGCACTAAATCTCCCACATCAGCAGTCTCTCCACCAGTGGAATATATATGTACGCCCAATTTGCGGTAAGTCTCTAACAATTCTTCGGTACCGTTGATGATGGCGGCAATCACTTCACCGGGGATGAGCTTTTTATTGCGACCAATTGTCGAGGAAAGCAGGATATTGTCCGTAGCACCGACACATATTAAGTCGTCAATATTCATAATCAGCGCATCCTGCGCAATACCCTTCCACACGGATAAATCGCCCGTTTCTTTCCAATAGAGGTAGGCTAAGGCAGATTTCGTTCCTGCCCCATCGGCGTGCATAATAGTGCAATATTCCGCATCCCCACCAAGATAATCAGGTACGATTTTGCAAAAAGCATGAGGGAAAATACCCTTGTCAATATCCTTTATCGCGTTGTGGACATCCTCTTTGGAGGCGGAAACCCCGCGTGCATTGTAACGTTCATTCATAGTATTTCATTCCACCCAAATTTATCTTCCTCCTCGCCGTATTGGATACCGCGTAAGCGATTATACAATTTGGTGCTCCATTTACCGGCTACTGTGGGGTCACCTACGACAATCGTCTGACCGGTAGCTGAATCCTCAATGGAACCGATGGGACTGATGACAGCCGCTGTACCGCAAGCACCGATTTCTTCAAAGGTGCTCAATTCTTCCACCGGAATCTGGCGGCGTTCCACCTTTAAGCCCATATCTTCCGCCAAGACCATCAGACTTGCATTGGTGACAGAAGGAAGAATTGTGCTCGCCGAGGGAGTTACGTAAGTGTTGTTTTTGATACCAAAGAAGTTCGCAGGACCACACTCATCAATGTATTTTTTTTCTTTGGCATCCAAGAAAATAGACATGGAGAAGCCTTTGTGGTGAGCTTTTTCGCCCGAACGCATACCGGCAGCATAGTTGCCACCCACTTTGATATGACCTGTTCCGCATGGTGCTGCACGGTCGAACACACGTTCTAACATCGTTTTCACAGGCTTGAAACCTTCCTTAAAATAAGGACCTACCGGCGAAACAAACACGACAAACATATATTCTGTGGAAGGAGCAACGCCCAATTGTGGTCCTATACCAATCAATAGAGGCCTCACATACAAGCTGGCTCCCGACTCATAAGGTGGAATATACTCTTGATTCCATTCAACAGCTTTTTTCACCGCCCGAACAAACAATTCCACCGGTGGAGCCTGCATCATGATGTATTCTGCTGAGTCCTTCATGCGCTTTGCATTCTCCTGGCAACGAAACATACGCACTTTGCCGTCTATCCCACGGAAAACTTTCAGTCCCTCGAACACTTCCTGCCCGTAGTGCATACAAGTGGAGGCGATATGCATCGGAAAAAATTCCGAATCACTCATGTCTAAGTCCCCCCATTTGCCGTCTTTGCAATAACACCGCACATTGTAGTCCGTCTTGAAATAACCGAAAGATAATTCACCCCAATTAATGTCTTTCATCTGTTTAAAATTATAAATTGTTGATATACAATAGTATCAATACTTTATGCGCGAACGAAGCATTTTTTCTACATATTCATAGTCGAAGTGAGCCATTTTTTTCACTAACTCCGTGAAGGGTGTTTTCGTTGGATTCCAGCCCAATAGTTTTTTTGCTTTGGCTGGATTTCCCAATAATTGCTCCACTTCCGTAGGGCGGAAATAGGCCGGGTCAACCTCTACCACAATCTCACCTGTTTTTTTGCAGCTTCCTTTTTCGTTCACACCGCTACCCTTCCATTCCAATTCGATGCCGACTTCTTTGAATGCCAACGTGCAAAACTCGCGGACGGTGTGCATTTCGCCGGAGGCAATCACAAAGTCTTCTGGCGTATCGTGTTGTAAAATCAGCCACATACATTCTACATAATCTTTTGCATAGCCCCAATCACGGCGGGAATCGAGGTTGCCCAAGTACAGTTTTTTCTGATAGCCACGGGCAATACGGGCTGCTGCCAACGTGATTTTACGTGTCACAAAAGTTTCTCCACGGCGTTCACTCTCGTGGTTAAACAAAATTCCATTCACGGCAAACATATTGTATGCCTCACGGTAATTTTTAGTAATCCAGAAGCCGTATAATTTGGCCACTGCGTAAGGCGAGCGTGGATAAAAAGGAGTTGTTTCGCTCTGTGGCACCTCTTGCACCAAGCCGTACAATTCAGA
>BNXR01000060.1 GCA_025999735.1 Bacteroidia bacterium
TCGAGGAAAACGCTCGCACTGTGGTCAATCAAAGCTTGAACGATGTCAAAATTATTGGCGAAAAGACGTTAAAAGAAAAAGATGGCAAATTTACGTATTATATTGCCATCGAAATGAGCAAAGAGCCGATTGTCAATAACATTGCCGATAGGATTTCAAAGGATGCCAAGTTACAATTGGATTTTGACAAACATCAATTCCAAAAGACGTTTGATGAGGAGATGAAGAAATTTGAAAACCAATAATGCCGCTTCTAAATGAACGTGACTACAAAAATATCTATCATGCTGATTGGATGCACCTTCTTTTGTTGGGGTATCCAATCAGCCTTTGCACAAACGGCAGACCAAACGGTAGCTCAAATCAAAAACGACCCATCGCACTATTGGGGCGAAGGAGTGGGAAAGACTTCTGCAACAGCCGAAAAAGAAGCCTTGTCGATGTTGATTAATCAGATTTCGGTCACTGTTGACAATAAATTTATCTTGTTGTCGGAGCAAATTACCGATAATAACAAAGCTAAATTTACGCAAATAGTAAAGGATGTCGTAAATACCTATTCTAATGCCACGTTGAAAAATACGGAGAAAAAGGAATGGGAGGAAAAGGATGGAGTTCATATTTTGTGCTACATCAAGCGGTCGGAAGTGTACAAAATCTTTGCCGAGCGAGAAAGCAAAATTAAAGATTTCATCGCTACAGCCCTCAAGGCGGAAGAAAACTTGCAAATTGCCGATGCGTTGAAATATTACTATTGGGCTTTACTGCTGCTGCGAAGTCATCCCGATGGTAACACCATCACATACGCTCACAATGGTGCAGAGCCAAAGTTGGCGGTGTTTTTGCCTCAGCAAATTGATGCGGTGTTTTCCAAACTTGATTTTCGTGTGACCGGCAAGCAAACCGAGCCAAACATCACGCTGTATAATTTGGCGATACTTTACAACAAACAGCCTGTGAGCAACTGTGAATACAGCGTTTATGATGGGCGTAACTGGTCGCCGCTATCCGCCGCAAAAGACGGCAAAGGGGTTGCCGAACTACTGGGCGAAGATGCGACACTGCATAAAAAAATCAGTGTTAGGGTTGAATATGAGTTTGGCGATGAGTGGAAAACCGACAAGGAAGTAAACGATATTTTGTCGAAAGTGGGAGCCGTGCCGTTTAAAAAGGCGAAAATTGACATTGCGACGAAAAAGGTGCCTGATTTTAAGCCTATTGATGACGTTATTTCAGTGGGTACCAACAATATTCCTGCTGCAACCTTAACTAAAAAAGTTTTCATGGTTGATGGTTCCAAGTACTTGACTTTACTCAAAAAGGTGGAAAAAGCTATCGCTACAAAAAAATATGAGGCAGCGCGGGAATGTTTCACTCCCGAAGGATATGCGGTGTTTCAAAAACTGATACAATACGGCAAGGCGGTTATTATTGCAAAATCCGACTATGTCTTTATGCAGTTTGACGATGGAGTATTGGCACGCTCGTTGTCAATGCGATTCAGTTTTAGCAATCGGCGTACTTTTGTGGAAAAAGTGGTGTTTGATATTGATACGGCTACGGGCAAGATACGGTCGCTTTCGTTTGCCTTGACTGACAAAGCTTGCAAGGACATTATAAACCATTCCCAATGGAGTGAATATTCGCGCGTTTCTATCATCAATTTTATTGAAAACTACCAAACGGCTTATGCCTTGAAGCGATTAGACTATTTGAAATCTATTTTTTCTGATGATGCTTTGATTATTACCGGAACAGTCCTTCGTACGGTGGCAAAAGTTGAGAATCAGTATCAGAATGCACCTAAAATAAAATTTAATAAGCAAACCAAGTCGCAGTATATGAATAACTTGCAAAAATGTTTTCAGAACAACGAATATATCAATTTGAAATTTACCGATGTGAGTGTAAAAAAGGGGGCAAAGGGGGGCGAAATATACGGTATTCAGATACGACAAGACTATTATTCCAGTTCTTACGGCGACACCGGCTATTTGTTTGTCTTGGTGGATGTGAACAAGCCCAATCAGCCCATTATTCACGTGCGTGCGTGGCAACCCGAAAAAGACCCCGACTTTGGGCTGTATGACATCTATCACTTTTAAAAATGTAGGAATTAATACAATACATATATGGGGAAGTCAGTGGTTAAAAAAGTGTGTACGGTAATTGCTGGACTATCGTTAGTATCGTTAAGTATGGGCTTGAATGCACAAAATTTTGATGTATCAAAGTTTGAGGAAACGGTCGATTCCGATGCACGGCTCGCCCAAGTGAAAGACCACAACGATAAACTCTGTGCCATGATAAAAATAGCATCGTCACTTGATTGCAATGGGTTTATTGGCTTTGATGCAGGCAATGCTCAGGTGGTAAAATCGGAATGTGAGAACGGCTTACGATTTGTATTCATTTCGCCCGGAGCCACAAAACTCAGTATTCGACACAAGACGGCAGGAAATAAAGAAAATTATTCCTTTCCTACCGGTCCCTTGGAAGTGGGTACGGTTTATCTTATGACTTTGAAGTCAGAAACGGAAAAAATCATCGAAACTGAAGCCTACAAAGAGCTAAAACTTGGCAACGAATTTTTAGAGAAAAAAGATACTATCAAAGCCCGTGCTCAGTATCTACGGAGTGCCAATAGAGGGAATGCCACAGCGCAAAACCGTCTGGGTTATATGTATGAAACAATAGATAAAGATTATGTTTCAGCTGAAAAATGGTATAACAAAAGTGCCGAACAAGGCTATGCCGAAGCACAATATAATTTGGGATTGTTGTACGAATTTGGCTATGGCGTCGTGAGAAAAAATAAAAAAAAAGCCAAATCATGGTACCGAAAAGCGGCTGAACAAGGGCTGTTTGAGGCTAAGAAGCGTTTGGAAACAATTTAAAATACTGAAAAATAATGAATGATTATAGAATTCAATTAGAAAAACTGAAGAATTTTGTTCTTGAGGCTTCAACATACAATAAGGTTGATAATGAAATGAGTAGTGAATATTTTAAACTACGCAATGGAGTACTCACAAAATATCCTTCAAAAGAGAAGTTGCCTATATGTTTGAAAAAATGTTCGACTTTGAGCGATATTCGCATATATTTTCAAGGACAAGCGACAGATTATAAAACTCGTCGTAGTTTAATCAACAACGAATTTAATAACTCTCTGAGTTTTGATGTTATTTCTGATTTTGAAAAAAGCGTTGATGAAATTGAAGAGAATGATTTAGATATTTTACCCAACGAAGTAAAAAGGAAGGGAAAAGAAATGGCAAATATGTATTTTATCCTTTACTGCATAGAGAATTCGCTACGTATATTTATAGAAAAAGTTTTTATAAGTCGATTGGGCGGAGATTATTTTGCAAAAATACAAATCCCTACTTCTGCATCGAAATCTATACAAGCGAAAAAAGAATCCGAACAAAAAAAGAAATGGATTAGTATTCGTGGAAATTCTGAACTATTCTATTTAGATTTTAAGGATTTGTCTGCATTAATTTCTAATAATTGGGAATATTTCAAAGACTATTTCCCTAACGAACAGTGGATAAAAGGTAAAATTGAGGAATTAGGAGATTGCAGAAATTTAATAGCGCATAATAGTTATATCGGCGAACATGAGAAAAACGTAATCAATGTATATCATAGGAGTATCGTTAAACAGATCTGTAATCAAACAAATATAGACAAGAACATAAAAACAATATGATATGGCAAATTTTAGTTTTAATCCTTTTGGTATTCAATCTATTGAGGTAGAATTTGAATGTGATTCTTGTGAGCATTCTATCACAAGTGAAAAAATAGGTATACCACTTCCTGATTATTCCGCTGAGACTGTCCATGACAGTCAAGTGGGTGCGGATGGATATGCTATATGTGAACAGTGTGGAAAAGAATTTTATATTTCTGTTTATGTAACATACGGTGGAGGAGATGGCATTATTAATGATCTTTCAGACGACTGTGAAATATACGTAAAAGAAAATCCCGACCCGTATGATGAAGATTATTTTGATGCTATTCAAAGTAATACGTCTTTTTTGCAAACTTTCCGTACAGAGATTAGTAATCTGAGAACACTTAATGAATTAGTGATTGATGATAGTTCTGTAGAAAGAACACTACAGAGACAAGTTTTTATAGGTGTAATTGCTACAATGGAGACATATTTGTCGGATGCATTTATTAACACAACATTAGGTTCGATTGAATTCTTACGGCGTTTTGTTGAAACGTTCCATACATTTAAAGTTCAAAAACTTAACTTTGATAAACTTTTTAAAACTTATGATAATATCGAAAAAATATGTAAACAAGCTATGCTTGATGTAATCTATCACAATCTACCCAAAGTAAAGGGGATGTATAAAGATACGTTAGAGGTTGATTTGGGGGATATTGGAGTAGTATCCCAAGCAATTTGTAAGAGGCATGATTTTGCCCACAGAAACGGAAAAACGAAGAAAGACGATGAAATCAGCCTCTCGAAAGAAACCATCTCGCAACTATTTGAGGATATTGAAAATTTTATTGAAAAAATTGACAAGCAAATTCAATGTATGAATGAAAAAACGTATGAATGAATGAGATACTAGTCATTGCAAATAATCGGAATACAAAAACACAACATAAAACATACCAAGATATGAAAAAATATATACTCATTCTTAGTTATTATTTCACAACCATTGTGACAATCACTGCTCAATCTTACAGCGGCGGTTCAGGCACAGAAGCCTCGCCCTATCTGATTTCTTCCAAAGCGGATATGGAAGCGTTGGCGGATGGAATATGGAGTGGTACGACCTATTCTGGCGAGCATTTCCTTTTAACTAAGGACTTGGTAGGTGCAGATTCAATTACAGAATCTATAGGTCGTTATAATGTTCTTGACAATTCAGGACATCCTTTTTGTGGCTCCTTCGATGGCGGTGGGCATATCATAAAACTAAATAGTGAAAATGGTGTGTTTGGTTATGTACAGAATGGTACGATAAAAAACGTAGGGGTAGAAGGAATAGTTGCTACAAATAGCAATAGCATTGAGCACATTGGGGCTATTTGTGGATATGCTTCTTCTTCCACAATTAGTCACTGCTATAATTCAGCAACGTGCTCAGCTACATTTACGCGCTCTTTTTCACCAACATATCTTACATGTATTGGTGGCATTTGTGGACGTCTTTCTTCAAGTTCAATCACAAATTGTTACAATTTAGGGAATATTACAGCTTCTGGAAATTATAATTGTTATGCAGGCGGGATTTGTGGCTACTATGGCACTATTTCTGATTGTTACAATTTAGGGAATATCGCTTCTACTGTTATTAATTCCGCCTACGAGGAATCTTATGCAGGTGGTATTTGCGGGTATGGAGCGACTATTAATTCTTGTTGTGCTGCCAATTCTTCAATAACAGCCAAACGGAGTGGTTCTAACAATAGCACTTATGTAAAGCGAATTGTAGGCTCAGGCGGTACAGTTTCAGGCAGTTATGCGTTATCCACAATGACTATCAATGGTTCTACGGTAAGTGGAACAAGTACTTCCAATGCAAATGGCTCCGGAGTGGCACTATCCTCTTTTCAATCACAATCATGGATTGAAACTAATTTAGGCTGGGATTTTAATACAATTTGGAAAATATCTATCCGATCTTCTGTAAATCATGGATTGCCTATATTTAAGGCACAGTCGCAACCTCAATCCAATACTATCACAGCTTCAAATGGGGATGGTGGCAATATTTCTGAAGGTGGCGATGTGGTAGTATATACGGGTAGTAACCAGTCTTTTCATTTTGAAGCGAAGATAGGATACACCATAGATAGTTTATTTGTGGACGACATATATACTCCTGACGCTATCACAGCAGGAAGTTACACCTTTACAAATGTTATAGCTGATCACAGTATTCGAGTGAGCTTTAAGAAATTCAGCGGTGGAATTGGCACAGAGGATTTGCCCTATCTGATTTCTTCCAAGGCAGATATGGAGGCGTTAGCTACTTTTGTAAACAGTGGTACTACTTATTCCGGTACATATTTTTTATTGACACGAGATCTTATTGGTGCCGACTCTCTAACTTCTTCAGTTGGTATTCGTTTAAATACTCCTTATGGAACAAATTTCGCATTTAGCGGTACATTTGATGGTGGAGAACATGAAATTGAAATGAAAAGTGCGAATGGTGTTTTTGGATATTTGTCCGGTGCAACTGTAAAAAACTTAGGTGTACAAGGGACTATTTCTGCATTAACACTTGCATCACCGTCATCAACAACCTATGCTTATGTTGGGGGTATTTACGGATATGCTTCATCTTCAACAATCAGTAATTGTCATAATTCGGCAACAATTACATCAACTTTATCGTCATATTCAGGTCTTGGGGGTTACTCCATTGTTGGAGGAATTGGAGGATATTCTTCTGCAAGTTTAATAACTAATTGCTATAATTCAGGAAGTGTCTCATCTTCTTCAGAGCATCTTTCTACTGTGGGAGGAATTTGTGGGGATGGAAATTATGAAGATGTCACAATTTCTAATTGCTATAATTATGGAGAAATTTTATCTTCTGGATATTCTTCTATGGCGGGTGGTATTTGCGGTGAGTCAATATCAATTTCTAATTGTTACAATATGGGAAATATATCTTCAACGACTTCTTCTCTACCTTCAGCAGGTAGTATTTGCGGAGGTGGAACGAATGCGAATATCAACTCTTGTTTTGCAGTCAACTCAATTGTAACAGCTAAAAATAATTATGGTAATAATAGCTCTGCTATTGGCAGGATTTCAGGTAATCAGAGTGCTATCACAGATTGTTATGCCATTAAAACAATGACTATCAATGGAGCTACAAAAAATAGTTCAAGTACTACCGAAAAAGATGGTTGCGGCACAGAATTATCTTCTTTTCAATCGCAATCATGGATTGAAACTAATTTAGGGTGGGATTTCAATACCGTTTGGGGAATGTCGGGCATCAATTCACCTACGCAAGGATTACCCATCTTCAAATCACAAATTCAGACTTTCACGATTGCAGCATCATCTGGGAGTGGAGGCAATATTAGTACGTCCGGCTCTATTTCTGTGGTACTCGGCAACAATCAAACGTTCACTTTCACCCCTGCGACTGGTTACGAAATCAACCAAGTATTGGTGGACGGAGTAAACAATACAGCAGCCGTGTCTGCAAAAAGCTATACTTTTACGAATGTGACCAGCAATCACATTATTTCTGTGTCATTCAAGAAAAAAATATCCACGATAACAGTTTCGGCAGGTGCTAACGGGAGTATATCCCCATCAACAAACCAAACAGTAACACTTGACAGCGTGAAAACCTTCACGATTATCCCCCATACAGGCTATGACATAGACCAAGTGCTGATAGACGGAGTGAATAACACCGTAGCCGTATCATCTGGAACTTATACTTTTACGAATGTTACCGCAAATAACACCATTTCGGTATCGTTTAAACAAAAACAATACACTATTACAGTCTCTGCGGGTAGCAATGGTAATATCTCACCCTCAACTACTCAAACTGTTGGATATAGCAGTAGTAAAACGTTTACTTTCACCCCTGCGACCGGTTATGAAATCAATCAGGTTTTGGTAAATGGAGTGAATAATACCACAGCCGTATCATCTGGAACTTATACTTTTACGAATGTTACCGCAGATAGCACCATTTCGGTATCGTTTAAACAAAAACAATACACTATTACCCCAACAGCAGGGAGCAATGGGAACATTTCGCCCTCATCGGAACAAACGGTGACGTATGGAGGCAGTAAAACGTTCACTTTCACCCCTGCGACTGGTTACCAAATCGACCAAGTTTTTGTAAATGGAGTGAATAATACGGCGGCCGTGTCATCCGGCACTTATACTTTTACGCATGTCACCGCAAATCGCACCATTTCCGTATCATTTAAGCAAAAACAATACACTATCGCCGTTTTTGCAGGAAGTAATGGCAGCATTTCGCCATCAACCACCCCAACCGTTACACATGGCAATAGTCAAACTTTTACTTTTACCCCAAATGACGGGTACGAAATTAATCAGGTATTAGTAAACGAGGCGAACAATACGGCGGCCGTATCATCTGGAACTTATACTTTTACGAATGTTACCGCAGATAGCACCATTTCGGTATCGTTTAAACAAAAGCAATACACTATTACCCCAACAGCAGGG
This sequence comes from Bacteroidia bacterium, assembly GCA_025999735.1. Classification (GTDB taxonomy): domain Bacteria; phylum Bacteroidota; class Bacteroidia; order Bacteroidales; family Marinifilaceae; genus JAISHE01. Next base: position 8,231 of record BNXR01000060.1, read on the forward strand.
AGCAATGGGAACATTTCGCCATCATCGGAACAAACGGTGACGCATGGAGGCAGTAAAACGTTCACGTTCACGCCGAGTAGCGGTTACAAAATCAAGCAAGTATTAGTGGATGGAGTAAATGACAGCACAGCCGTTTCTACAGGCACTTATTCCTTTTCAAATGTCACTACCAATCATTCGATTTCCGTTTCTTTCAAGAAAGTTTATACCATCACAGCCTCCATGACTGGCAATGGCAGTATTTTTCCTAACGACAATATAATCGTTGAAAAGGATAGCAGCCAATCTTTTGTCTTTTCGCCTAATGACGGATACGAAATCTATCAACTACTTGTGGATAGAATAAATAACGACACCGCCATAGTAACAGGAACTTACACCTTTTCAAGCGTCACAGCCAATCACACTATCGCTGTATCATTCAAACCGATACCCCAATACATCGTGAAAGCATCAGCAGGAAACAACGGTAGTATTTCCCCTAATGGCGACACAAGTATTTACCGCAATAGCAATCTGACTTATACTTTTATCCCAAATGACGGGTACGAAATCGAAAATGTTTTTGTGGATGGTGTGAATAATGCCGCTGCCATATCCAATGGTATATACACTTTTTCAAATGTGACTGAAGACCATACTATCTCCGTATCTTTCAAGAAGGCAATAAGATACACAATAACAGCATCAGCAAAAAGCAACGGCAGTATCTCGCCGAATGGAGATATTATAATTGTCAAAGGCGAAAGTCAAACCTTTACCTTCACACCCGACAATGGCTACGAAGTAAATCACGTATTTGTCGATGGGGTAAACAAGCCGACAGCCGCTTCCACAGGCACATACACGTTCTTCAATGTAGCGGATAACCACAGCCTTGAGGTCACATTTCGCTTGTCCGCTTGTCTGCCAAACGTCATCGTGCAAGTTTGGGACGATGTACTATCTGTGCGCAATGATTCCGCTCGCAATGGTGGCTACACGTTTCAGACCTTCCAATGGAAAAAGGACGGCGTGGACATGGCAGGTGAAACATCAGGATACCTATACATTCCGAATGTCACAAAAGACGATGAGGCAGAATATATTGTACTATTGACCACAGCCAACAGCAGCCAACTCTACCAATCCTGCCCCGCACAACTACAACTACAACTACAAACAAAGGGCATCGCTCTTAAAAGTTTCCCCAATCCGACAAAAGGATTGATAACCGTGGAACACGAAACTATCCAAACAGGCGAAACCATAAAACTATACGACATGAACGGAAATATCGTGCAACAATGGGGGACCAATAAAAATCAGACGACCATAGATTTATCTGCTTTCCCGAAAGGATTATACATATTAGGAGTAAACAACAGCCACGTGAAAATCCTAAGGGACTAAGCACATCCACCCACAATAGCGAAACAGTTACAACAACAAATGCCCCACAATACACCTAAACATACAACTATTTGCACTGTATTGTTGTTTTGCGCCAATATCTTAGCAGCCCAAACGCAGTACAGCAGTGAGTGGAGTTTCCATGCGGGTGGTGGCAGCACAATGTACAAATTCAGTTCAGAGACCTTTGAAAAAGAAACGCCCCAATCGGGCATCGGCGGGGCAATGGGCATCAATTACGCCTATTTCTTCGCGCCTTATATAGGCTTCTCTCTCGGCATAGAAGCAGCCATGTATAACAACTCGCTCCAATCGTCACTCACACTCAACACAGAACAACAGATAGAAACGCCCATGGGCTTACAAGGCAAGTTCTATCTACGTACCCAATACGAAAATATCACCGAAAATCACACAGCGATTCTTCTACAACTACCGCTCCTATTACGATTACAGCTACCCATCAGCAGCAAAAACTATTTCTATCTATCAGCAGGAGGCAAATACGGACAACCGCTAACAGCCAACTATATGCGTACCTACGGCACCCAAACCACCACCGGCTATTCGGACGACACCAAGCTAACTTACAGCAATATGCCCAATCACGGCTTAGAGACCAAACACAACATCCCTGAGAGTGATAATCTGAACCTAAAAGCCACCTTCATACCCACCATAGAGACGGGCATAAAATGGCAAAACCGAAAAGGCAACGCATTATACACAGGTGCTTACATAGATATAAACCACGCAATAGGTATAAAATTAGCATTTTCACTCGGCATAGGCACCAAAATGGAACCACCCGAAAAGCCGCTGCCATTGTTTGGAAATTGATTATCAAATTATTACCGAAATTTGCGAAAGTTTTAAAAGAGGATTTAGATTTGCATTATTGAAAAGAAAATTCTACTTTTGCATTTACAAAACGCTCTTGCTAAAAGCAGATGAAACAACGAATTTATATTGATACTTCAGTAGTCGGTGGATTCTTTGATAAAGAATTTGAAACGGAGACAAAGGCATTGTTCGAACGTTTAAAGAACAAAGAATGTATTTTTGTCGTTTCGAGCGTACTTCAAAAGGAGCTGTTAGGAGCACCACAGTATGTACGTGAATTATTGAATAACTACGATACGAATAGTTTAGAATATGTTGAACTAACGCCCGAAGCCATTGAACTTGCGAAGGACTACCTTGCTGCTGAGGTGGTTGGCAAAGCAAGTTTAGAAGACTGCCAACATATAGCCATTGCCACACTTAATAAAGTAGATGTGTTGGCAAGTTGGAATTTTAAACACATTGTAAATTTAGATAGAATAAAAGGATATAATGCGGTGAACTTAAAAAACGGTCATTCTATCCTCGAAATTAGAAACCCAAAAGATTTGATACATTATGAAAACAGCTAACAAAGAAAAAGATTTTGACTGTGTTAAAATGAAAAACGACATTCAGGCTAAAATATATGCTGAAACAAAGGACATGACTACAGAAGAGTTGTTGGCGTACTTCAATCGAAATTTGGAAGGTAATAAATTCTGGCAACAGATTAGTGCCCAACCGAAAAAATATAATTTTGTCAACTAAGAAATCGTAAAAATATAATACAGTACTTGACCGATTTTTGATAAGTGGAGCCGTACTTCATTATTGTTTAATTGTTTTGTGGAATTGAATGTTCATCTTTATCTTTTGTTTTAATTAATTCTATTTGATAATCTATTATTTTTATTATAATGTCTTTATAAAATTCAGTATTCATTTTTATTTTCTCAATTATTTGTAGCGCATCATCAAATTGCCCGGAACGTCTCAATAAATCAAGTTTTACCATTTGATAAGTATTGTATATTTCATCTGCTTCATTTAATTTATTTATATATTCAATAGTGATATTTATTAATTTCTTTTTCAACGTTTCATCTTTGTTTTCCCAAACTGCTGATAAAAACCACCATACTATATTTTCTTTATCTCTGTGAATAAATTCCCCTTCTCTTGCCAAGTAATAATATTTTGGCATATTCGGCTCCACTTCAAATATATTATTTCCCTTAAATTCTGTTTTTAGCTTTATAATTTCCTCTTTTGTAAATAAATCAGCAGCAAAAGCGAAATGACAATTAGGGCATTTAGGTATAGGGTCAGGTACCATTATAGCACCATACTACTTGCTAAATTAATTGTTTGGCAGTGTAATCGGCACTATTCTAAAACTATGCGATGCCGAATTATCTGCTTGAAACAGCATAAATAGCAGAACCACTATCGAATCCGCCATATTCAAACTGCTGTTTAGTAATATTCTCAGAGTTTAATACAAACTGTGGTGCTGAAACTTTAGTTAAAGAGTCTGCCGACACAAATAAAACGGATTCAGGAAAGAATTTGTTATCAAATTCAAATGTCAAGTTGCTCTCCATTTCAATATATTCCGCATTGTCTTTGTATTCACATAAAGGCAATACCTCAACAATATGCATATTAGAATTAAAACAATATTGATACTTAATTGATAGATTTCTGAATCTACGGTGTATCTCATTAAGTTTCTCTATTAGATATTTTTTTGAGTCCATAATCATAATCTAAACATGAAAGTTTGTTTTAAGATAGTCTGTTAATTCCTTTGAAGTACTAAATGCAGACGAAGCTTCATCAATTTTTATTTCTATATTTTTATAATCTGCATCTATCCTGAAATGATACAAATCCTTTAGTTTACGATTGAAATCCCTGTATGAATTTACATCACAATCACGTATTGATTGTAAAATTTCTTGTTGTACATAAGAATGTTCACTTATTTTATGTGTAGCGACCCAAGTATCAATATTTTCGTATGTTTTTCCACAGAAAGTATGGAGGACAACTTTCATCAATTGAAAGCAAGCATAATATGCACAGTGGACACTCGGTGCATACAACGAGGAAGCTATGAGTTGCTCGGATGCAATTAAATTAAATTCCGATTTCTGCTTTAATATCATATTTCTTTGCTATCTCATAAATGTAAAACCAACTGGAGAATTAATCTTTACATTAAATTACTGGGCACAAAGGTAATATAAATTTCGAGATTTCCAAGCGTGCAAATGAAAAAACAGTTTTTTTCAGTGGAAAGATAGAATGATTGATTATCAAGATAACTGAAAAAATATAGTGTCACCCGCAGAGCAACCATCGCTGAATTTTTTATTGAAAGAAAAAGCGTTCAAAAAAAAATTAGCGAAGATTGCAAATACCTCATAGCCATGAGCACCGCGCATGGCAGAGCAAATTCCGCTCAGCCACCCATTGAGGCTCGCACACGCGAAAATTGCTAATCAAATCACTACACACATTAGGTGCTCCCCTGCGGTCGCATTTTTTATGGAGAGCTCCGCGCATACAAATAACATAATGTTCTGTTATAGAACAGCCCGAAGCGGTCAGTCCTATAACTACATTATGTTAAATGTTCGCTACGCTCTAAAATCTAAGGCGCAAATCAA
>BNXR01000061.1 GCA_025999735.1 Bacteroidia bacterium
GCGTTACTATTCCTAATAGCGTTACCAGCTTGGGAGTTCTGCTTTTTACGGTTGCAGCAGTTTGACAAGCGTTACTATTCCTAATAGCGTTACCAGCATTGGGAGTTCTGCTTTTTACGGTTGCAGCAGTTTGACAAGCGTTACTATTCCTAATAGCGTTACCAGCATTGGGAGTTCTGCTTTTTACGGTTGCAGAGGCTTAAATTTTGTTAGTGTGTTGTGGACTACGCCACTCGGTATTAGTCCCAACGTATTTTCTATTATCAATAATAGCATTCCACTTATTGTGCCCGAAGGCACAGGTGCTATTTATGCAGATGCTGACGTGTGGAAGAACTTTTATATTGAAGGATTTAGTTCACCTATCATTAGCCAAACTTACGACGACAATTTCACATGGGAATTTAACATAATAGACAGCACCTTCACCATTAGCGGCACGGGGGCAATGTCTGATTATGGTACAATTCAGGAGGATAATATTAGTTATAGTTCGGCGCCTTGGGCTGGGTATTATTTTCCTACTGTGTTTGCTGCTATTAAGACGGTGGTTATTGGCGAAGGCGTTACCATTATCAGCCCCATGGCGTTTTCTAATTGCACGAGTTTAGCATCGGTAACCATACCTAACTCCGTTACCTCTATCAGCTACTTCGCTTTTAACGGTTGTACGGGCATAACCGAAATAAATATAGGTAGCGGACTAACGGATGTTGCTAATCTACCTACTTCCAATAGTGGACTAACTGCCATAAACGTAGATGCTGCCAACACAGCATACAGTTCGGAAGATGGCATATTGTTCAATAAGACCAAAACTACCATCATTAGGTATCCCGCAGGCAAACAGGGCGCATATACTATACCTAACGATGTTGATACTATCGGCTCGCTGGCTTTTTCAGGTTGCAGTGGTTTGACTGAAGTTACTATTCCTAATAGCGTTACCAGCATTGAGAGTCGGGCTTTTTACGGTTGCAGTAGGCTAACGAGCGTAACCATACCCAACTCCGTGACATCTATCGGCGAGCAGGCTTTTTACGGTTGCACAGGCATAAAGAAACTCACCATAGAAGACGGCACAACTGCGCTGTCGGTGGTAAATTATTATAAGATAAATCTTTCTCCTACTACTCATTACGGATCATTTGACAACTGCCTCATAGATACCTTGTATTTGGGTAGAAGTATCACTTATGCTACAAAACCAAGCGATAGTTATTATTCGACCCCGCCTTTCGGTACGGCATTAAAGCAGGTAACCATTGGCAACTCCGTTACATCTATCGGCGACGCTGTTTTTGCCGATTGCTATGGGCTAACGAGCATAACCATACCCAACTCCGTTACATCTATCGGCGACGCTGTTTTTGCCGATTGCTATGGGCTAACGAGCATAACCATACCCAACTCCGTTACATCTATCGGCAACGTTGCTTTTTACGGTTGCACAGGCATAAAGAAATTTACCATTGCAGACGGCACAACTGCGCTGTCATTTGGGTCGTCCGCTTTGAGTAGTGCTGCGATTGATACCTTATACTTGGGGCGTAATGTTAGCAGCACAGACAATAATAGTATATTCGGACAGGCATTAAAGCAGGTAACCATTGGCGATAGCGTTACGAGTATCCCACAGTATGCTTTTTCCGGTTGCAATAGGTTAACGAGCGTAATCATACCCAACTCCGTTGATACTATCGGCTCGTCTGCTTTTTCTAATTGCACGGGCATAAAGAAACTCACCATAGAAGACGGCACAACTGCGCTGTCGGTGGTAAATTATTATGATGATAATTCTCATTACGAATCATTCTACAACTGTGCTATTGATACCTTGTATTGGGGTAGGAATATCAATGCTACAAATTATAGTGATGCCTCTCTGTTTGGTACGGTATTAAAGCAGGTAACCATTGGCGATAGCGTTACGACTATTAACGATTATTTATTCAACGGATGTAGTAACCTGACGGGCATCACCATACCAAGCGGAGTAACAAGCATTGGCATTTATGCGTTTTCTGGTTGTAGTGGTCTACAAGGCACACTTACCATACCAAGCGGAGTAAGAATCATTGGCGATAATGCGTTTTCTGGTTGTAGTGGGTTAACAGATACGCTTACCATACCAAGCGGAGTAACGCGCATTGGCGCGGGTGCGTTTTATGGTTGTAGTAGTCTAACGAACGTAACCATACCTAACACTATTACATCTATCAACCCCATTGCGTTTTCTGGTTGCAGTAGTTTAGCATCGGTAATCATACCCAATAGCGTTACCAATATCGGAGAGGGTGCTTTTTCTGATTGCACGAGTTTAGCATCGGTAACCATACCCGATAGCGTTACCACTATCAGACTGGGGGCTTTTTCTAATTGCAGTCGTTTAGCATCGGTAACCATACCAAATAGCGTTACCTCTATCGGCATTTCTGCTTTTCTTGGTTGTAGTCGTTTAGCATCGGTAACCATACCAAGTAGCGTTACCTCTATCGGCGACATTACTTTTAGTGGGTGCAGTAGTTTAACATCGGTAACCATACCCGAAGGCGTTACCACTATCGGCTTGCAGGCTTTTTATGGGTGCAGTCGTTTAACATCGGTAACCATACCAAGTAGCGTTACCACTATCGGCTCGTCTGCTTTTTATCGTTGCACGGGCTTGCGGTTGGTGTGCAATTACCGCACTACGCCGCAAAACATAAATGCGGATGTGTTCAGTGGCGTAACGTTGGGTAATGTGAATTTGTTTGTGCAGCCTGCTTCGGTAAGCACCTATAAGAGTGCCGCCGTATGGCAGAATTTCAATCAGGTGTTTGATATGACGGTGGTTACAGATATTGCATTAAATAAAACGGTGCTCGGGCTTATGGTTGGCGCAAATGATACGCTCATGGCAACCATTGCTCCTGCTACTGCCACCAACCAAAACGTAACGTGGCGTAGCAGCAACACGGCAGTAGCAACAGTGAACAATGGCGTAGTAACGGCGGTATCCGCAGGCACAGCAACTATCACAGTTACTACCGCAGACGGCGGCTACACGGCAACCTGTGAAGTAACGGTTAGTGCTATAGGTATCGTGTCCAATTATACGTTTGAAAGCGGCACCACATCTGCGTGGCAATTTGCTCAAACGGGAACCAACAAATGGTATTTTGGCACAGCCGCAGCACCCTACGAAGGCAGCCGCAGTATGTACATATCCAACGACAGTGGCACATCCTACGCTTATACAAACACGGCAACCAGCATTTCGCACGCTTATGTCCCTGTGACATTTGAATCCACCACTGCGCTTTATACCTTGACGTTCAAATGGAAATGCGTAGGCGAAGAATCTCTCGATAATTTTAGCGTATATCTGGTAGGCAGTGGCGTTTCGCCTGCGAGCGGTACGGAATTGAGCAGCAGTTATCGGATAGGAGAGAGTTATTACGGCGGACAAAGCAGTTGGCAGACGGCAAGCATCACCTTTACGCCTACGCAAACCGATATGCGTCTTGTATTTACTTGGAAAAATGACTATAACGTGAGTAATGGAGTTCCAGCGGCTATAGACAATGTGATGATAACGGGAGTGATAACGGGAGTGATAACTCCTGTTAGTGTATCGCTCAACAAGACCTCTACAACGCTTCTGATAGACAGCACGGAGACCCTCACCGCTACGGTATTGCCTGCCACTGCCACTAACCAGAACGTATCGTGGGGCAGTAGCGACGCGACAGTTGCCAGCGTGGACAGCACGGGCAAGGTAACGGCAAAGGCGGCAGGCACAGCCACTATTACTGTAACCACTGCCGACGGCAGTAAGACGGCTACTTGCACGGTAACAGTAAGCGCGGCAAGTGTGGCGGTAACGGGTGTAACTATTAGTCCTACGACCTTGTCGCTTGCGCCCAATGCCACGCAGAAACTCACGGCTATCATTGCGCCTACCAATGCCACTAACAAGGATGTAACGTGGACAAGCAGCAACACAAGCGTTGCAACGGTTGCTACCGATGGCAGGGTTACTGCAAAGGCTGTAGGCACAGCCACTATCACCGTCACCACCGACGACGGTAGCAAGATGGCAACTTGTGCGGTAACCGTGAGTACCACAGGCGGCAGTGGTGATGGCGGCACAGACCCCGACCCTGAACCCGAACCCGACATTGATGACAAACATCATTTGTCAGACGTAGTCATCAATGGAGTATCCGTATCCTCATCGGGCACTACGACGTATAAGGTTACTCTGCCCTGCGGTGAAAAAGTTGCACATATAGTGCCGACACCGTCCCCTGACGCTACAATCATTAGCTTTCAGGGTGCCGATCTGAACGGTCGTTTAGAAATCGCCAAAGCGGGTGGCACGGGTACCGCCACCATCCGCACCGCCGCGAGCGACGGAACGACCCAAAACTACACGGTCACCGTCACCCGTCCCTTCGACACATCCATCATCGTCCAATATTGGAATGACATCTTGGCTGTCGACCAGAGCAAAACCAAGTTCGCTCACTTCCAGTGGAAAGATGCCAGTGGCAACCTTGTTGGCCAAGATAGACCCTATCTGTCACTGACCACTGACAATGTACCGCAGAATGGGACGTACAACGTGGAACTGACAACCGAAGACGGGCAAAAAGTACCTGTATGTGGTGACATACAGACGAAGGCATTGTCTGTAATCTCTACATTAACAGCCTATCCCAATCCTGTAAGTAGCACGGTGACGGTGCACAACCCTGATTATGAGAGTATTCGTACTATCGAATTGTTCGACATCAACGGTCAATTAGTGGGACAGTACCCAAGCACAGAGGCGACGAGCCATATTGACGTATCGGGATTATCGTTAGGCGTGTATGTATTGCGTGCAGGACGGCAAACACAGAAGATAATAATAGAATAATACATGGTAGGGGCGACCCTTGCGGTCGCCCCCACATAAATAACGTAAATACAATGAAACATATCATGAAACATATCATTGGTAGGGGCACACCTGCGTGTGCGCCCACACCTACCCGTATCCGCATTTGTAAAGACGTAGCATGCTACGTCTCTACCCCTGCCCCTACATTAATCACCGTGTGTCTCCTTTTGTGTGGCGGCATTGCCGCCGCGCAAACACCAACGCACGAATTTTCCGTTTACGGTAACGGTGGTCTGTCATCTATCCAATATTCCGCCCCAGCGTCCATGAAGGTCGCGGGCGGCTTTGGTGGTGGTGCGGGCTTTGGTTACACCTATTTTATGACCGAGCAATGGGGAATATCCACAGGCTTGGAGTTTTCCCTCTCTTCGTCGACCCTCACCGCCGACAAGTTTAGCGATGACTATACACTTGCCTTTCCAAGGGCAGTAGGAGAAGATGAGAAGCTGAAGTTCACCAGTGAGTTCGAGGGGTATGAGGAAAAGCAGAGTGCCACGTACTTACACATCCCGCTCATGCTGCGATTTCAAACTACCGGTACGCACAGATTTCAAATGGGTGCAGGCCTGAAGGTGGGCTTTGCCCTTTCGGGCAGCTACGATGTCGCAATTAAAAGCCTCACCACTACGGGCGACTTCCCGAAAACAGCACTAACCGTGTATGATGAAGCGCAACACGCCTTAACGACCTACTCTAACGTCACTTCTTCGGGTGACTTGTCATTAGGTCTGAGCGTAGCTCTATCGATGGATGTGGGCATGCACTGGGGACTGTCCGACAAGCTGGGACTATATACCGGTGTCTATCTCGACTACGGTGTCGTGAACATCCTACCCTCACCAACCGCCCATTTGGTAGGCTACGACCCCGATATAGCGTACGACCCCACTTCTACGGCATCACCACTACCGCACAATAGTGCCCTCACGACCCCATTAGTCGACAAAGCGAACCTGTTTTCGGTCGGCGTGAAGGTTGGGGTGGCGTTTTGAGGAAGACATTAGAGCGGCTTTTTCTATGCTTACAACGACATAACTAAAAAAACATAGATATAATTAAAAAACACGAATAAAACATAAAACGGACTAATCCGTTAAAACAACGTGTGAAGCGGCAATCTGCGACTGACTATCTTTCACTTGAAATTCGCGCCTCACTTCTTGCATCCGTGCGTTCATGGCAGAAATAACTTTTAAATCCTCAGGTCTATCAAAATAAGAAATTCTACCTTCATCAGCCCATTTTTGTTGGATGCTGTCTGACCTACTAATCTTTGTAATCATCATTTTATAATATTTTGAGGTTATGTTGGAAAACAGTAAACACAGACAAAGGGAATAAAACTTTTTCTAATTTACCGCTACTGAAGTCAAATTTTATGAGTGCACCTTCATACCAAGCAATAATTAACGGCTTATTGAAACGTGTATTAGCTTCTGTTGCATCTAATATAATGACACCATTTGTCCTATTTTGTTTCATCAACTCCTTAGTACTCAATTCCGCAACCCATATAAACCGTGGCATTGAAGTTTCAAGAACAACATCTTTAAAATCACTTTCCAAGGTATCATTTTTAGCAATTTCATCCTTAAAAGAGTGGCTGGAAGCAAGAAATAATTTTAGCAACACTTCTGAATGATTCGGTAAAGGATGCAGACCGGAAACCAAAAAATGAAGTATCCACTTTTTAGCCTCATACGCTTCAAGATATATTTTCGTGTATAATGGAGCGATAAAATAGGTTATCGCGCAATTATGCCATTCCGCAGGGTAATGGGTGGCAGGACTACTAAGCTTTGCTCTTTGATACCCCGGATGATTATCGTCTATGAAAATGAAATCTTTGACACTGGAATGATAATCATAGATAGTGATATTTTTATGTATTATATCATCTTGTAGTTGTTTATTTGTTGAAAAATAAGGAGTTATAGCATCTATCATATTATCTTCAACCGTTTCATGTCCGATTGCCAACAGCGCATGCCCAATAGTGCCACCCTGCAAAGCGATTATAACCGGTATTCCACTTTCGATATAGCAACTCAGTAAACTATCAAATTCTGAATCATATTCAGCTCGACTATAAATTCTTGTACCAAAGCCAAATTCTTTCAGAGCGAAAGACATTTGATATATATTCAACCCTTTTGAAGGAATTTGTCGTTCAAACGAAACAATATTGAGAGTTTGAATTATTTTTGAAGAAAGAACGGGTTTATACTCAGTGTATTTATTACCAAAATATTCCATTAAAGCCCAAATTGTAGTTTCAGCACAACTATTTGTTTCGGTATCTTGTGAAGAATGGGGGAAACCTCTAACAATAAATTTCTGGGCATTAGCAGTCGTATTGAACACTGCCGTACAACAATGGAAATCATGATTTTTCAAAACCAGAGGCGAAATAATACTTCTTCCAATAATATAGGGAAACGTTGGTCTTAATACGATGAAACCCCTATATTGGTCTTGTAATTTAGCTTGTTTATTGGAGTCACCAAAATCAGATTGTAATATTACCCCCTCGAATATTGAAATCCGAATACAATCTCTTTTGTAATCACCTAATTTAGAGGAATAGTAATGATAATAGCTATCTCTATAGACCTTATCGACATAATTTGTTTCAGCCAACAGAAAGCAGTTATCAATCAATTTGACAAAATGTTTACTAATTTCGTGTTCATACAAAGAATGGGCATCAGAACTATCAATATCAAATTCATCTTTCAATAGTTTAACTATCAACTCTTCAGCCTTATGAATTGGCTCTAAATAGATTGAAATATTCATCATTATCAGTTATATGCGGTGCAAAGATACACAATAGTTTCGAGAGATATCTACGAAATGAACTACAAAAGTAATATATTTTTGGCACGAATAAAAGAATCGAAAAGGTGACACTGTTCCACTGCCTCAGAAATGAAGTAGTATTGTGGGCTTGTAATTGTCTTGAACCACGATTTACATAAGATTAAAGGATTAGCATGATGAAAGAGGATTTTTTTCGTCCCCCTCTTGCACATTACGAACAAGTTAGTTATTTTTGCGCCCGATATTTCAATAGTAGTAACACTAATAAGTATGAGGTATCTAATGGATGAAATGACTAAAAATGCTGCTTTGCTCGCTGCTATAGCTACTTTCCTTGCCGCTATAATTGCGTTGCTTTCTTTTATATATACTTCATATAGACAGCATAAATTGGAAAAAAGTAGTATGTACCAGCAATTGGAATTAGCATCAATAGACCTTTTTAGGTGGGAAATAGAACATGTAAAGACAATTCTAAAAATGAGAGAAAAGTCGAAAGAACTTTCTGATGAAGATAAAGAGATTTATGGGTCGCGGTGTTTCCAAACAATGAATTTATTTGAATTATGTATCAGTAGCGCGAACGCAGGAACTTTACCCAATAAAGTGTTTGGTTCGTGGTTAACATGGATGTATAAATTCGCCAATGAACCCGGATTTGCCGAAATGTGGTTAGAAGAAAAAACAAATTATACACCTGAATGTAGAGAAATTTTAGACATGGCGATTAAATACCCGGAAGACGAAAACAAGTTTACAAAGGATATATGCGATTTGAAAAAATATCATCTACAATTCGCAGAATGGAAAAAAGACCTTGCAGAAAAAAACGCATAACAATGGTAAATAAAGACAATTCAGATGATAAAAACCACACAATTAATAAATATGGAACTAAAAAGAGGGAGAACAGAAAATATCGAAAGATATCTTTCAATATTTGATGAGGCTAAGCACAATAGTTATATATCTCACGGAGAAGTGATTTGCGGAAGGGCTACCCATGATTTGAAATGGGCGAAAGATATTATGACGCAAATGAAAAAAGAGTTTGTCGACTATTTCAAAAACGCCGACAAGTATATTGTCTTTGAGATATACTGTGAAGATGAATTAGTAGGTTTTGCTATTATTGAATTATATAGAGCAACAAGGGTGGCAGTACTGGCAGATATTATGATTAAAAGAAATTATCAGGGCGGTGGAATAGGTACAGAAGCCATTCATAAGATTGAAGGATGTTTGAAAAGTGAAAATATAGATATGATTCTACTGGAAAGTGGTATAAATAATAAGAACGTACATGCGTATTTTGAAAAAAATGGGTATGCGGAAATATCCGTTGTGTATTCAAAAATAATAACATAAAAGGCATTCCCCCGCCTTTTCAAAGAGTTAGTAACAGGGGCTAATTTAATTGTATAAAAATTATGGAAAAACCAAGACGTATTTCGGGGTGGTGTCCCCACTATGATGACCCAAGCGGTCGTTGTTATTTATCGGAGTGCACGCCGGATTCGGGACACCGGGATTACAGCTGCAAGTCGGAGCAGAATTGCAAAACTTGCGGCAACTATGAAGCGTGGCAAAGTGGCAGAAACTACACGAACAAGCAGTAGCCAAAATGTCTTAAAACAAAAAAAGATATGGGAGAACATTTTGAAAATTTGACTGAAGCTGCGAGAGATATACTACAGAAATGGATGGGGGACCCAGACGAAGATGCCGCAAAAGCCCTTCGTGAAGACGAAATAAGACAGGCAAAACATGAATCCGAGTATAGTGTAATCTTTGCAAAGGAACGCGCAAGGTACGAAAAACTCAAGCAGAAATGGGGGGCAAACCTCACGGATGAGCAACTCGATGAAGCAGAACGCAAGGAGGCTGAGAGCAAAGCGGCAGACTACGAAATCGGAGATGTCGGACCCGCTGGTGGGATTGTGTTTTCCGAATGGCACGCAGGGAACGGCAGGTGGGGATATTTGGAATGTGCGCCCCTGAGCGCGGAATTTGAGACAGAGTGGTCTAACGCAAAAACCCGGTGCAGCACTTTGAACATCAACGGCTTCACAGGCTGGCGACTACCAACAAGGGATGAACTAAAATTAATGTATACAAACCATGCAGTAGGATTCCCCCGTGGCACGTACTTCTCTTCAGAACAGGATTACGAGAAAGATACTTTCGGAAAAAATGCGTGGTGTATGGATTCCTCTACAGGAAGGATATATTCTCAATCAGTAGAGAGATACATTGATGGATATCAGTGGACATACTTTAGCCTTCCTGTGCGGTCTTTTTCCGGCATAATGACGAAGCGCAAGGAAGCGAAACATAATGCGGAAATGGAACGCAGACAAAAAGAGGCGCACGAACAGGCTTTAGCCGATTTATCAAAAGCAAAGTTACAAATCAATGATGCAAAAACAGCAGATGATTTTGCAAAATTGAGTGAGACATTCTCTCGAATTGCGCAAGCATTAGAGTCACTCCCAAGTTCATTTGATGTAAAGGCGCAGGTTGAAGAATGTAGGCAACTCCGCAGTCAGTGTAAAGAGAAAGAAGAAGCGAAACGGAAAAAAGTAGCCGCGAAACGGCGGCGAAAGAAAACCATTTTTGCCATCTCGTATTGGGTGGGTTTTGCGGTATTCTGGGTCGCTTTACCCATAGTATATTCGAGTATGGGGGTTAGTATGGGGGTTATTAATGAAGGACTGTTTGAGGGGCTCAATGGGTGGTATCTGCGTGTTATATTTCCTCTTATGTGCTTTGTGTTATGTATTTGGTATGGTGCGGTTGACGACAACGATGATAATAGTTTTTGGAAGGGAGTAGGTTGGGGAATAGGTGCTTTGATAGTATGCGTAATTATTGACAGTGTTACAGATGATTATACTAACATAGCTTTTGTGATTAATGCTATATTAGCACTAATCTTTGCCGGAATATATTTTGTAATGATAACAAAGAAGTACGACTGGCATTCTTCAAAGGCTCATATATCAATGGTTATAGTGGCATTGCTGTTAACTGGCGCGGTGGTTGGCGCGGTGAACATAACAAACCGACTCCCTCTCAAGCCCCCCATCACAGAGGTGTCTATTACCGCCACGGTCACCGCCAGGTCACTAAATATCCGCTCCGCCCCGAACACCCAATCAAAGGTATTACAAACACTGAAAAATGGCACGACTCTTACCGTCACAGGGGCACCCAACAACGACTGGGTGCAAGTTACATACAATGGCACACAGGGTTATGTGAGTGCAAAACACGTTTATATTAAAGGGGAGTAATGATGGATATTCTGGACAATTTGAATTATCTTCGTGGAAATGTCGATGAGAACGGTACTATTAGAGACAATATGAATTATCCTATCTGCCACGTTGATAGTGACGGCACTATCAAGGATAACCTTAATTATCCTATTGGGCGCATCGATAAGGACGGCACTATTCGGGACAATATGAATTATCCCAAAGGTCGCATTGTTGCGGACGGTACTATTTTGGATAACCTTAATTACCCTATTGGTCGTGTGAGGTAAAAATCGGTGCGGTTACAAACCACCTGATGGTCTGAATGTTCGGTAACGCAGAGCGTAGGGCGCAGACCTGTGTGTCTGCCCTACATTGAAATCGTAGTGCAGCCATACTCCGTTCCTATTTCCCTGCGTGGCAGGTATTATTACCGCAGTGGCAGCGTAAAACAGGAACTTACAGGCGTAGCACTGAGCGAGTTCTTGTTGAAAAAGCAGGTCAAACTTGGGATAATATGCCGGAAGAAAGAGCCACAATAGCGGATATTAACGAAAATACAATCAAAAAATATCTGCGAAAAGCCGTGCTGTATGTGAAGGAATATGATTTGGAACTACGGACAACACCCATTGAGGCTCGCACACGCGGAAATTGCTTCTATAAAATCACAACAAAATCAACAGTTATTTCCACAGAGGCTCTTGTCCCCAATTCGTTGGGAAACCCATCGCACGTCTATCAACAGTAGGGTATTGTTGTAATAAATCTTTCAGTTTTTCGGTAAAGTTGTTGTTTGGCGAAACCGTAAAAAGCAAATATTTTATAATGCAAATACGGTAATAAGTGTGCTTCATGTAAGTTGCCTCGCCGCTTATCCACGGAAAGACGGGAGTTTGTAAGGCAGTCGGAACTATGGAATGTTCCTTATTCCAAATTCTGGAGTGATGACAACAAGCATTTCGTAACCCTATCAGTGCCACTAACCAAGAAGAAAATCTTCTTTTGTTCGCCTCAATTCGGACTGAATTTGTGATAGTGTTTTGGTAAAAATCACAGAATTATGAAAGTATCTGCCTTCTGTCATCCAATAAATATCGTGCAATTCATCACTGATACAATTAGGGAGTGTCCGCAAATAATATTTACGTTTTATTGGGTTTAATGACATAATTCCATTCACAGTGAAATTTAAATTTTTTCATATTAATAGCATTGAGTTCTTCCTCTGTTATCTTAATCCCTTTTTG
>BNXR01000062.1 GCA_025999735.1 Bacteroidia bacterium
GAACTTATCCCTTCCCTATATGGAAATTACGTATATGAAAGCCAACGCTGGGAAGCGGAACTTGATGCCCGTTTCCAAGCGTCCGTCTTTCAGCGGCTTTATGTAATCAACATTGAAATCCATTACCTGTTCATCCGAAATGAGTTTAAACCAATCATACCCTTGGGCAACGGTCAGTATATTGTCGAAAAAGTATTTTTCATCTTCACGGTGGAACGTATAGTTGAAGCCTACATTCAGCAAATGTCCCGCTTCCTTGAATTTATGTCGCCAAGCGGCGGTAGCCATAACGGTTGTTTTCAGTTCGTCTTCGAGGAATTGCCAAAGGCGGCGGCGTTGCGTAAGGTCGGCGTTGAAGAAGGGCTGGTCGCCGTGGTCAAGCAGTTTTTCAGCACCGTACAATCCCGATACGCTAAGAACGTTGTTCGGGTCAATATCCCAATCAACACCCATTTTCAGGGTAGTAAAATGCGTGTTGCGGTTTCGCTGGAGCTGGCTACGCACCATGTTTCCGTCCGAATAGGTGCGTGTAGTATATTCATTCTTATTCAACGTTTCGGTATATAAATAATCGCCCTGAAAAAAGAGATTGACCTTTTCTTTTCGGTAGTTGACCGACAGAGAGGGATTGATTTTAGGCGTTCTAACGTATTGCGAGCGCATATCGGGCAGATTTTTCTTTCGCTCCCACAAAGCACCCATGCCGGTGGATACGCCAACTTTCCCGTTAAACCCTTCGCGGTCGGTCTTCTTATAAATAATGTTGATGATTCCGGCACTACCGTTGGCATCATATTTGGACGAAGGATTGTTAATGATTTCAACGCGGTCGATTGCCGATGCGGGAATATTGTCTAATCCTTTCTGGTCACCGAATCCGGTAAGGGCGGTTTGTTTTCCATCCATCAGAATGGTTATTTGAGCATTGCCACGTAATTCGATTTTTCCGTCCTGAACGGTAATACCCGGAAGATTCTGCATGGCTTGCAAAACGGAGCCTCCACTTTGGCTGACGTTGTTTTCGAGGGAGTAGGCTTTCTTGTCCATTTTTTCGTTTACCCCCGATTGCTGTGCTGTAACTACGATTTCGGACAGCAACTGTTGATTTTCTTTCAGTTCGATAGTATTCAAATCCAGATAATTGGAGAGACTGCCGACATATACCGGAATCCGGTGTGTGAGGTATCCTATACATGATATTTCCAGCGTATAATTCCCCGACTTGACACCGGCAAGCGAGAAACGTCCTTCTTCGTTTGTAATTATTCCGAGAACAAAAAGACTATCCTTTTCGGTCTTGACTATGACGTTGGCAAACGGAACGACCGTTTTGTCGGATTCGCTTTTTACAATCCCCGACAGTGTTACCTGAGCCTGAGTGCTCAATACCGAAATGCACAACCCAATAGTAACAAGCCCGTAAAGCCTTTTGCTTTGTTTATTGAAACAATGCATATTTTTTCTTTGTTTTTATTTACAAGCCGTATCCCAGCTCTAAGCGTGCCACTTCGCTCATTTTGTCAGGTCCCCATGCCGGTTCAAACACCAAATTCACCGTCACCGTTTCAATTCCCTCCGTCAGTTTCACGGTATCGTGCACCTGCTGTATAATTTCATCCGCAATCGGACAACCCGGTGCTGTCAGGGTCATCGTCACAAGTACCTCCGTCGGTTTTGGAAACTCGATATTATATATCAAGCCTAATTCCCAGATGTTCACCGGAATTTCCGGGTCGTAAACCGTACATAACTTCTCTATAACAAGCGAGCGCAATACATTTTCTTCCATATAAAATTATAAAATTATAAAATTTAGGAATTTAGGAATTTTTCTTGATACGCTAGGGCATACATTTTTATCTGTTTCAACATCGACAACAGTCCATTCGAGCGTGTGGGCGACAAGTGCTGCTTGAGACCCAAGGTGTCAATAAATTCAATGTCTGCCTTGAGGATGTCCTCTGGTTTTTCTTCTGAGAACACTCTTATTAATAAGGCAATAATTCCCTTTGTGATAATGGCATCGCTTTCTGCCGTGAAATATACCAAGCCGTCTCGAAATTCTGTGTGCAGCCAAACATTTGACTGACAACCCGTAATAAGGTTCTCATTCGTCTTGTACGCCTCGTCCATGGGCGATAATTCATTGCCAAGCTCTATCAAATAGGCGTACTTATCAATCCAATCTTCCAAAATGCCAAAGGCATCTATAATCTCTTGTTCTTTTTCTTTTATTGTCATATCAAATCTTATCCATAACAGAGCGACAAAAATAAGGCAAAAAAATGGGATTTAAAAGGGGCTGATTTATACCAAAAGAAGAAACTGTTTTGGTGCTTTTTTTCTTCTTTTGTTTTGGCTGATTTCACCGGTTGAAGGGTGTATGGGTCGAAGCCGGAATAGAACATTTCCGTGGCTAAGGTCATGGGGGTTGGCGTAAAATCTTGAGCTTGTTCGAGGTGGAAGTTCAGTTGTTTGGTGGCCAGCGCGAGTTCCTCCATGTCCTTAGGACTACAGCCCGGATGGGAGGACATAAAATAGGGGATGAGCTGTTGCTGTAAATTGTATTTTTCGTTGATTTTGTCAAAAAAGGCCTTCAGTTGGCGAAACAGGGCAAACGAAGGTTTCCGCATACACTTCAAGACGTGCTCTACGACATGCTCGGGGGCTACTTTCAGTCTGCCTGAAACATGTTCTTTGAGCAGCACTTCGAGGTAAGTTTCATTTCTTTTGTTGAGTTCCGCATCCTTTGTTTTGTGCAGACAGAGGTCGTAGCGGATGCCTGAACCTATAAAACTGTGCTTGATGCCCTTCAGCTTCCCAACTTGTTCGTACACTCTTAGGAGTGGTGCGTGGTCGGTGTTTAGGTTGTTACATATTGTGGGGAAGGTGCAGGATGGTTTCCGGCACGAGCGGCATATATCAAGCTCTTTGCCGGCCATGGCGTACATATTGGCGGATGGGCCTCCAAGGTCGGATATACTGCCTTTAAAATCGGGCATTTCGGATATTTTAACAGCCTCTTTCACGATGGATTCCGGGGAACGTGAGGATATAAATTTCCCTTGGTGCGCACAGATACTGCAAAAAGAGCAGCCCCCGAAGCATCCTCGGTGGAGGGTGATGGAATGGCGTATCATGTTGTAGGCAGGGATTTCCTTGTCCTTATATCGCGGATGTGGCAGGCGGGTAAAGGGAAGTGCATAGACGGCATCAAGTTCTCCACTACTCATTGGCGGGTATTGGGGGTTGGCGATTAATAGCGTGTCACCGTTTTGTTGGAGCAGTTGGGCGGCTTCCATTTTGTTTGATTCCTCTTCGATGGTACAGAAATTTTGGGCGTATTTCTTTTTGTCTTTCAGACATTCTTCGTGTGGTGTCAAGAAGATTTGTTGCCAAGCAGGGTGGACGGCGAATTTTTCGTTTGTTTTCCTGACGATGCATGTTTGGGGGATGTTCGTTAGGTTATGGAACGGGATACCTTTTTTTAGCAGTTTACACAATTCGGTTAACGGTTTTTCGCCCATGCCATAGATGAGTATGTCAGCGGCACTTTCAATGAGGATGGATGGTTTTAGGGTATCCTCCCAATAATCGTAGTGTGTAAAGCGTCGCAAAGAGGCTTCAACACCCCCAATGACGATGGGTGTGTCCGGGTAGATGTCTCTAATGATACGGGAGTACACGATGGTAGCTCTATCGGGTCTTGCCCCTGCGCGTCCTTGTGGAGTGTAGGCATCATCGGAGCGTTTGCGTTTGGCTGCGGTATAGTGGTTGACCATGGAGTCCATGCTTCCGGCACTGATGGCGAAAAAGAGGTTTGGGCGACCGAGTTTCTTAAAGTCGCGCAAGTCGTCTTGCCAGTTAGGTTGTGGCACGATGGCGGTTTTCAGTCCCAGCGATTCCAGTAATCGTCCGATGATAGCAGCACCGAAAGAGGGATGGTCAATGTATGCGTCTCCTGAAAAGAGGATTACATCCACGCTGTCCCAACCACGTTCTTTGACTTCTTTAGCAGAAGTCGGTAGGCATTGTCTATCCGTCATTCGATGTTATTTGAAAATGATACAAAGATAATGTATTTTTGCGACATGAAACAAACATATATAGTGAGCACCCATAAGAGGGTGAAGGTCATAAATTTAGGGTGCTCCAAGAACTTGGTGGATGCGGAGTTGCTTTTACAACAGTTGCAGAAGGCCGGGTATGAGGTCGGGTATGAGACAGGTTGCGAGACAGACGGAAATGTGCAGAATAGTGTACAGGCTTGTGAGCAGGGTCATGCACTTGGGGCTGCGACTGAGGAAGAAGTAATTATCGTCAATACCTGCGGTTTTATTGGTTCCGCGAAAGAGGAATCTGTGAATGTTATCTTGGAGCAAGTGGCACGTAAAAAGGCAGGAATAGTGAAACATCTATTAGTAATGGGGTGTTTATCACAGCGTTATGGTGCTGACTTGCAAAAAGAGCTTCCAGAAGTGGATGCTTTTTTCGGGAAGTTTGATTGGAAGGGGATACTTGCCTATTTGGGTGCGCAGTATGATGAAAACTTGGCGAATGAACGTCTGTTGACTACGCCCTCACACTACGCATACCTAAAAATCTCAGAGGGTTGCAATCGCACGTGTTCGTATTGTGCAATACCCATTATGACGGGCAGCTATAAATCACGTCCTATGGAGAGTCTTGTAGAAGAATGTAAAAGTTTGGTAGCGCGGGGGGTGAAGGAGATTATTTTGATTGCACAAGACCTTACATACTATGGGACAGATATATACGGGAAGAATTGCATTGCCGACTTGGTGAGTACTCTTTCGGACATTAAGGGTGTGGAGTGGATACGCTTGCACTATGCTTATCCGGTAGATTCTGCTGCAACTTCTGCTTCAACTTGGGTTACGGGACTTTTAGCGGTGATGCGGGAACGGGCGAATGTGTGCAAGTACTTGGATATAGCGTTGCAGCATTGCAGTGATAGGATGTTAGGGCTTATGCGCCGTGGTATTAATAAACAGCAGACCGTTGATTTAATCCGAACTCTCCGTCAGGAAGTGCCGGGGATTTTTTTGCGTACGACTTTGATGGTTGGTCATCCGGGTGAAACGAAGGAGGATTTCGAGGAACTTTGCGCTTTTGTCAAGGAGATGAAGTTTGAGCGTTTGGGTGTTTTTGCCTATTCCCACGAGGAAGACACGTATTGTGACCGGCATTACAAAGACGATGTTCCACAGGCAGTGAAGAAGCGGCGGGTAGAAAAAATCATGAAGGTACAGCAAGAGCTGTCCGATGAGTTGAGTGCTTCCCTTATTGGAAAGGCTTATAAAGTGCTTATAGATAGACAAGAAGGCGATTACTATGTGGGGAGGACAGAACATGATTCGCCGGAAATAGATACCGACGTGTTGGTCAAAACGGATGTAAAATTGCGGCTTGGTGAATTTTGTGATGTCCTCATAAAGGACCATGAAGGATTTGATTTATATGGAGAATTGTGCCCGTAATTTCATACCCACAGAGCCATTTCGTTGATAATGGTTAGTTCCTGCACGCGCCTAGTAAGAGATTTTTTACAGAGGAAAGATATTCTTTTTTTTGTTATTTTTTAAGCTTCAATTACTGGTAAGTTTGTTGGACCACTATTTTTTCGAGATATTTCCCGTACTCGTTCTTGTTCATTATCTGTGCAAGCGCACTCAGTTTTTCTTTGTCTATCCACCCCTGCGTATAGGCAATTTCTTCTAAGCAAGCGATTTTCAGTCCTTGTCGTTTTTCCACCACTTCCACAAACGTTGAGGCCTCTGACAGGGAATCGTGAGTGCCTGTATCTAACCAAGCAAAACCTCTCCCCAATAGCTGTACACACAACTCTTTGTCTTCAAGGAATTGCTGATTCACGCTGGTAATTTCCAATTCTCCACGCCACGAGGGTTTTACGTTCTTGGCCACTTCTACCACTTTATTCGGGTAAAAATAAAGTCCAACAACCGCATGGTTCGATTTCGGATTTTTCGGTTTCTCCTCTAGGCTTAATACGTTCCCTTTTTCATCAAATTCAACCACGCCATAACGTTCAGGGTCGGTGACATAATATCCAAAAACCGTTGCTTTTGATTCTATTTCTGCTTTATGTACTGATTCTTGCAATAGCTTAGTGAAGCTCTGTCCGTAAAAAATATTATCCCCTAATACCAAGCAAACCGAGTCATAGCCGATAAAATTTTCTCCAATAATAAAAGCCTGTGCCAAGCCATCAGGACTGGGCTGAGGGGCATATTCAAAACGGACGCCATAATCAGTTCCATCACCCAGCAGACGTTTAAAACTGGGCAAGTCTTCGGGGGTAGAAATGAGCAGAATATCCCGTATTCCTGCCAACATCAACACTGAAATCGGATAATACACCATCGGTTTATCGAAAATGGGTAACAACTGTTTGCTAACTCCCTTTGTGATAGGGTATAAACGGGTACCGGATCCACCAGCTAATACAATTCCTTTCATTGTGCTATTCTTTCGGTTTACTTATTTCTGTGACAAAAGTAGGTGAAAATTGCGAGATTTGCAAGTGCATGGAATGAAAAACTATTTTTGCTTCCATTACACTTCATTGTTTTGTGCAAAGTTACACTTTAAGTCCGAGTCTAAAAAATGGGGAATACCTTATTGGTAAATATACCCCAATAAAAAAAATCATAAATTACGATGAAATTAGAACGATTCTAATTACATTTGTAGCATGAAAGAGAACAGTACGATCGGTATTTTTGATTCCGGCTACGGTGGATTGACCGTGTTGAAGGAGGTGGTGAAAGCCCTCCCTCAATACGACTATATCTATCTGGGCGATAATGCCCGCACGCCCTACGGTACCCGCTCTTTTGATGTGGTATATTCTTACACAAAAGAGGCCGTTGGGAAATTGTACGAGATGGGTTGCCGCTTGATTGTATTGGCGTGTAATACGGCATCCGCTAAAGCATTACGGACTATTCAGCAGCGAGATATACCCGAACTTGACTCATCGCTACGGGTGCTTGGCGTGATACGTCCGAGTGTGGAGCACTTGGCATCGCTGTCGAAAAATCGGCATGTCGGGATATTAGCAACCAATGGAACGGTACGCTCTAATTCCTATTTGTTAGAAGTGGAAAAATTGTATGGAGTGGGTGCTTTTCAGATTACACAATTGGCCTGTCCGATGTGGGTGCCTTTGGTGGAAAACAACGAGTTAAAGGGTGACGGAACAAGTTATTTTGTGAAGAAATATATGGACGAACTTTTCTGCATAGACCCACAGATAGATACTGTCCTGCTTGCTTGTACGCATTACCCGCTATTGAAGGAAGTGATACGTGAGCATACGCCCGCTCGTGTCCGTTTGGTAGAGCAGGGTGCTATTGTGGCAGAAAGCCTGCGGCAATATCTACATCGTCATCCCGAAATAGATGATAAGTTGTCCCGACATGGCACGATAGAGTACTATACAACGGAAAAGGCGGAATTGTTTGAAAGTATGGCTGAGGTGTTTTTGGGAGAAAAAGTGAGCGTAAGCCATACCAAATTAATATCAAATTGACATCAAATTAGTATGACTGATAAAGAGCTGATTGACAAAGAGTTGATTGACAGTGCGTTTGATGACCTTATGGGTTCTTTGCGTCCTAGCACGACGGAGGAGAACAAAGAGAAAATTCGGGATGCCTTTAAATTTGCTTGTGAGGCTCATGAGGGTGTCAGGCGGCGTAGTGGGGAGCCTTATATTCTTCATCCGCTTGCTGTGGCAAAGATTGCTACGCAGGAGATTGGCTTGGGGACTACCTCTGTGATATCCTCCTTGTTGCATGATGTGGTGGAAGACACGGATTATACGGTGGCCGATATAGACAGGTTATTTGGTCCCAAAATTGCTTCCATTGTGGACGGGTTGACAAAGATTAGTGAGGTGATGGGAGCGAAAACAGAGACTACCAGTACGCAGGCGGAGAATTTTCGGAAGGTTATTCTTACCATGGCAGATGATGTGCGCGTGATACTGATAAAAATTGCCGACAGGCTTCATAATACGCGCACTTTATCGTCGATGCCGGAAGATAAGCAGATGAAGATTGCCGGTGAGACCTTATATATATACGCTCCTTTGGCTCATCGGATGGGTTTGCACGCGATAAAGACGGAGTTAGAAGATTTGAGTTTTAAGTACGAGCATCCGGAAGAATATCGAGTGATAGCGGGAAAAATAGAGGCTTATAGCACGAATAAATCATCTTCATTTGACAAATTCATAGAGCCTGTACGGGCTTGCCTTGATAAAAATGGCTATACGTACACTATCACTGCCCGTACGAAAAGTGTTTACTCTGTTTGGAATAAAATCCAGTCCAAGAATTTAAGTTTTGACGACATATACGATTTACTGGCTGTACGCATCGTCTTTGAGGCGAAACCCGGTCCTACGGAAAAAACGCAGTGCTTTGTGATACATTCCTTATTAACAGATATTTATACATTGAAAGAGGATAGGACCCGCGATTGGGTGACTACTCCGAAAAGCAATGGTTATGAGGCTTTGCACTTAACTGTGATGGGGCAAGAGGGACAATGGGTGGAGATACAAATTCGCAGCAAGCGCATGGATGATATTGATGAAAAGGGACTTGCCGCACATTGGAAATACAAGAGTGATAAAGAAGATAAAGATTCGGAATTAGACAGATGGCTGGCCGGTATCAAAGAGATGTTGGAGAAAACGGATGCCAATGCACTGGATTTCATGGATGCTTTCAAGATGAGCCTTTACGAGAAGGAGATTCGAGTGTTCACCCCAAAAGGATACATGAAAACGCTGCCGAAAGGAGCGACCGTTTTAGACTTTGCCTACGAGATACATTCTGAGATTGGGAACACGTGTATCGGTGCCAAAGTGAACCACAAATTGGCGTCGATGAGTTATAAGTTGACAGGTGGCGACCAGGTGGAGATTTTGACTAATGACAAGCAAACTCCTCAAAAAGAGTGGTTGGATTTTGTGGTAACCGCCAAAGCGAAATCCCATATTACCGCTTCTTTTCGTAAAAACCGCAAAGAGTTGCTCCGAGAGGGTATCGCGAAGTTTGAAGCACTTATCAAGCGTTTAAATTTGCCACCCAATTCAGAGCCGCTATGGAAGGTTTTAAAACATTTCAAGGTGTCCGCCAAGGAAGACTTGTACATGAAAATCGCGGAACGAGAACTTAGTGAAGAAGAAATAGAGAAGGAGTTGAGGCGGAAGGACAGTAAATTTACGAAATTCTGGAAATTGCAGTTTTTCCGCAGTGGTCCTAAGGATTTGCAAGCGGAAGACGACGTAGATATAAATGTAGGTGATTCGGATTTAGTGATTTTGCCGTGTTGCAATCCGATACCGGGGGACGATGTGGTGGGATTAAATATCGGTGGGAAAGTGGTCGTTCACAAGCGTCGTTGTCCAGAGGCCATCCGCCTATTAGCCAGTTATGGTGATAAGATAGTGCCTGTAAAGTGGGTGAGTCATAAGTTGATGTCCTTTTCTGTCCACATAAAGCTCATAGGCATTGATAGAGTGGGAATAGTGAGAGATGTGACGATGATTATTGCAAACGAAACGAATGTCAATATGCGCTCTGTTCATTTTGAGGCTGAAAATGGAGTTTTTACAGGACTTTTAAATCTGTATGTTCATAATACGCAAGACTTGAAAAACCTTTTGGAAGAAATTTCAAACGTGAAAGGGATTAATCAAGTGATGCGCTTAGAAGAAGAAGGAAAATGATGAAAGCCAGTGCTGATACAAGTGTTGATACTAGTACTACTAAAACGGCTAGGGAAGCCAGTGCTGATATTAGTGTTGATACTAGTACTACTAAAACGGCAAGGGAATTGTTTACTGACTATATGGTTGCCCATAAATGTCGTAAAACACCCGAGCGTTATGCGATATTGGAGGAGATATATGCAGAACAGAAACATTTGACAGTGAAGACTATCCATGACAATCTGCGGGAGAAAAAATATCGGGTCAGCGTAGCGGCATTGTACAATACGATGCAATTATTGATGGATGCAGGCTTAGTGCTGAAGCACAATTTCAATGGCGAAGAGGCTCAATATGAGCGGGTGTACGGATATGAGCTGCATGAACATTTGATATGCAGGCAGTGCGGGAAGGTGGAGGAGTTGGTGGAACCCAAAATTAGCAAAGTGGTTAAGAACGCTTGCCGAGTAAAAGGCTTTCGCGAGGAGTCGCGATTGTTTTATGTGTATGGGATGTGTGCAAGATGTCAGAAGAAAAAGAATAGGATAAACATATTAAAGCAAATAAAAAAAATAAAGACACATGGAAAAAGTTGATTACAAGCCTGCAAAAGTAGATGTATTATTGGGATTGCAATGGGGGGATGAAGGTAAAGGAAAGGTGGTTGATGTATTAACACCTAAGTATGACATCATTACCCGTTTTCAAGGGGGACCAAACGCCGGTCATACGCTTGAATTTGAAGGGAAGAAATTTGTGTTGCGCTCAGTGCCCTCCGGTATTTTTCAAGAAGGGAAGATTAATGTGATTGGGAATGGGGTGGTCCTGGACCCGATTTTGTTTCAACAAGAGACAGAATCACTCATAGCTACCGTACCGGACATTTCCAAGCGTTTGCACATTTCGCGGAAGGCTCATTTGATTTTGCCCACGCACAGGATGTTGGATGCAGCGCATGAAGCGGCCAAAGGGGCTTCAAAAATCGGTACTACGGGGAAAGGAATTGGTCCTACCTATACGGACAAGGCTGCTCGCAACGGCGTTCGGGTGGGTGATATTGAAAATTCACAGTTTATAGACCGCTACAATCTTGCCAAATCGAAGCACGAGACGACACTCCGCGCTCTGAATTATCCCTGTGATACAGTGGATATGGGTGACTTAGAGAAAGAATGGTTTAAAGCGGTAGAATACCTGAAGACCTTTACGCTGATTGACAGTGAGACTTTTCTGTATGACAGTTTGCTTTCCGGCAAGCATATTTTAGCGGAAGGTGCTCAGGGGACGATGTTAGACGTAGATTTCGGTTCCTATCCGTTTGTGACTTCCTCGAACACGACTTGTGCCGGTGCATGTAGTGGTTTAGGGATTCCGCCGAGCAAAATCGGCACGGTGTACGGGCTATTTAAGGCTTACTGTACGCGCGTTGGTAGTGGTCCCTTTCCGACAGAATTGACAGATGCAACGGGGAAAATGCTTGCAGAACGAGGGCGTGAATTTGGTTCCGTGACAGGTCGTCCGCGTCGTTGCGGTTGGTTGGATTTGGTGGCTTTACAATATGCCATTAGGCTGAATGGAGTTTCCAAACTTATCATGATGAAGAATGATGTACTGGATACCCTTGATATTATTAAGGTCTGCGTAGGATACGAAATTAATGGTGCCCCTACACACAGCATGCCATACGAATTAACGGACAAGGTGAAACCCATTTACAAAGAATTTAAAGGGTGGAAAACAGACATGACCCAGATAACGTCAGAAAAAGAGCTTCCGAAAGAGTTTATAGACTATATACGCTTTATAGAAGAAAACGCATTAGGTGGCAAAATTGAGATTGTGTCCGTTGGACCGGATAGAAAACAGACGATTAATATGTCTTGAACCGTGATTTTGCTTTGTCTTGAACCGTTTTTGTCTTGAACCACGATTTTCATAAGATTTACAAGATGACCAAGATAATCAGGGCAGGGCGCACACGCAGGTGCGCCCCTACTAAGGTATATTTTCTGTCTAACATTCGGGGAGTAAGTTAGTTCGCGCTTGGAATTACCCAATTTTTATGTAATTTTCCCCTATAAATTTTGCCTGATATTTTTATTCGGTTGTGTAATTGGGAAATTTAATGCTAACTTTGTCCCCACGAATGAAATGTTAAAAGAGATGGAAACAAGAACATTAGGCAAATCAAAAGACGTGGTTGATTATATCGCTTTTATAATCAACAGTTTCTCAGAGAGGTACAAACTTTCTGTGAAACAAGCATTTAACTACCTCTACCAGCACGGTGCTATTGAGTTTTTGAATAAGCACTATGAAGTTGAGCACTGCGAAAATCCACGTATCA
>BNXR01000063.1 GCA_025999735.1 Bacteroidia bacterium
AGCATAATTTTGTGGCGATTATCCTCAATTGGTATCAATGGACTTCGTACCACCGGGGAATAATCAACTCAAAAATACGGGTGGTTTAATAACCTCGTGAGAAAAAATGAAATTTTAGAAGTCCCCTAAACATGATATAGTGATTGCATTAATTTTTTTGCTTTTTACAAATCACGGAGAAAAACAAGAAGAAACAGTATTTCGCAATCAAGGAAAACTGAATTCTCTTTCAAACTCTTACAAAAATA
This sequence comes from Bacteroidia bacterium, assembly GCA_025999735.1. Classification (GTDB taxonomy): domain Bacteria; phylum Bacteroidota; class Bacteroidia; order Bacteroidales; family Marinifilaceae; genus JAISHE01. The sequence continues at coordinate 249 of BNXR01000063.1, forward strand.
TTCAAGCAAATGTATTTCTAATAGATGATTCGGTATGAATGTTACAAAAATTAATGAATTGGAACTCCAATTGGAAGGTTTAATTAAGACAGAACGCGATAAACAAGAGAGTGACCGGTTTGATACTTTGCGGGATTTGTATGATATTTTTATGAATGATAAACCTGAAATTAGATATTCAGTTTATCTAAATACAGATATATTGAGTATTGTAATCAAGGCTTATTTTGACGATATATACCGCTACAAATTGCCATCACATACAGTAAGAGCCGATAATCATAAGCAGGGAGCATATATAATTAAATGGTTGTCTAAATTACGCCCTATTCAAATATTGCCAGACAAAGAGGTCTCAAAAGAGTTTTTGTTTATTAATTCGTCATTTGCAATTTTCGTTGGTTTTGCATTTTTAAAATTAAATGTTTTCGACGTTCTTGAAACGAATTTTTACAAACATTTATTGAGTGAAACGCAATACCGAAATATTTCTGGTAAGAATTACGCCAGTATTCTTTATTTAGTTGAAAAAATAGCAGGAAGGGTTGAAAATTGTCCATAGTTGCTAAACTCGGTTTTCCAAAAACTTTTATTGTTATTAACCATTGCAGAAACGGTAATAAACATTTCAGGACGTTGCAGAGGAGCTTCAACGACGATATCCGCGCTGCTGTTGAAGTTTGCGCTTATCGGAATACCGACTTTACCGCCCAGTGCCGCGTAGTAGTTACCTCTGCGCCGTAGTCGGCAGCAGGGTCAAGACGATTGGTGCGGTCGTTTCCGGGACTGTACACTTGTTCGTCCCCTATCGATTGTCCGTTTTTGAACCACTGGTAGTGCGTGAACTTGTAGCCGCCATTGTTGTCAAAATTGTTGTTCACGTAAAGGCGTTATTGAACTTCATGCCCACAATGTCGGTAAAGGCAAAGCGGCTTTCTATTTGCAGATTGTAATCCTGTGCACTGCTGTCGGTGGAGTGAATGGTATAGGCGATGTCGTAGATATCGGGACGGGAAATGTCGACAGGAAAAGTGCTGCCCGTCGTACCCTTGTAAATCACTTGTGAGGCGCGTTCTTCGGATGTGACGGTGATTTGCGCGGAAGTAGTGCCACAATTGGCAAGGTAGAAGTCCATAACGCCTGCTACCTTGGTGGTATTGCTCACCGTAACCGAACTTACATTCGTGTTGTCGCTTGTTTCGGGCTTTATCTCAAAGGTGATACCCGTTGTGAAGGTGAGTATGTAGTTGCCGCTCGTCGTGTAGGTGTAGGTGGTGGGGTCAGGGCCGCCAGCGATTTTACTTTGTCCCGCGTCGGGTGTGACGGTCAACGGGGCGGGATTAATAATGAACGTCGTGCTACCAGAACTTCCCGCGTAGTTTCCTGTGCCGCTAATGGTGAGAGTATAATTAGGACTACTGCCGGTGAGTTCCCACCTACAAGCGCCGGTTGTTCCGCCGTCAACAGACTGTGCCATTGCGCCTACGCCCATTAATAGGGCTACTGTCAAAATACATAATGTCTTTCTCATAATGTAAAATATTAAAAATGTTAATTGGTATAAGCGTTTAGGTCGCTGTTGTCTTCTTGTTGATATTCATTCTTTTAGGTTGATTTAACACCATCTTTCGGATAAGCACATCGAAGATTGTATCCATATATGCCCTCCTATTGTACCGAAAATGATACTCGTCCAAATACCCTTGCAACCTCTCTTTTGTACAGTGGTGGTGTATACCCCTCAACCAACCTTGTATATTCATCATGTGGATATGAAGCTCTTTCATGTTGCCCCCCTTATTTAAAGGCAATTGTTCCAATAACGGATACTCCTTTTTCAGCGGAAGATACCCCTTCCATTCATCGGTTACCACGTGTGCATCATGGCTAATGTAGTCATTAAAAAATGGCTTAAAGTCTTCGCCAGAAGCATGGTCAAGCACTTGTGCGTATGCTCTTCCAACTCCTTTGTTGTCATCCAAAATTTCCAAGGCTATAACGACTAAACGTTTCTTACTTGTGCTACTACGACTGTGCCGTCCTAAAAAAGTTTACATATTACTTCCCTCTGTAAAAACTTTTTCCATTTGTTTTCATTTTTGTTTTCACTATGGGCGCTTGGAAATATCGAAATTTACATCTAATTTTGTGACGAAATTTTTTACCATAATGCCATGTATAGTATGTATCCACAAGTAAGTATCATCATGGGTAGCACTTCGGATTTATCCGTAATGGAAAAGGCCGCAGAAATATTGAATGAATTTGCTATCCCATTTGAAATGAACGCTTTATCGGCACATAGAACGCCCGATGAGGTGGAAGAATTTGCCAAAAAGGCTGAAAAAAGAGGTATTGAAGTGATCATCGCTGGTGCTGGAATGGCCGCCCACTTACCGGGTGTCATTGCAGCTATGACACCGCTTCCTGTCATCGGAGTGCCCATAAAATCCAGTATAGAGGGTTTGGATGCCTTGTTAGCAATGGTGCAAATGCCGCCGGGTATTCCTGTGGCGACTGTCGCCATTAATGGTGCAATGAATGCAGGCATACTTGCGGCTCAGATTTTAGCAAGAGGAGACGAAAAATTAAAAGAAAAAATTGCGACGTACAAGCTGTCTTTAAAAAATAAAATTGTTAAAGCCAACCTTGAATTAGCAAATGTAAAGTACGAGTTTAAAACGAATTGAACAAAGCCCCCCCAAAAAAAGAACATAAAAGAACATAGTACGACCGTTTAACTGCTTAAAGAGGAAAATGAGAATGATTAATTTTGAAAGCAATGGAAAAAATATATGATTTCGACCAAATTATTGACCGTCATGGTACAAATGCGCTGAAAACGGATGCCCTAGCTAAGCGATATGGGAACGCAGACTTGATACCTCTATGGGTGGCGGACATGGACTTTGCTACTCCCGATTTTATCACCGATGCACTCCTCGCGCGGATGAAGCACCCGATTTTTGGCTATACCCAAAATCCTCCCGGTTTCTATCCCTCAATCATCCGTTGGCTAAAAGAGCAGCACCAATGGGACGTAAAAAAAGAGTGGCTCAGCTATATCCCCGGTATCGTGAAAGGTATTGGATTGGCAATCAACGTTTTCTCGAATGAGGGAGATAAGGTTGTCATACAGCCGCCCGTTTATCATCCTTTTCGATTGGTACCACAAGGAAACAAGCGACAAGTGGTGTATAACCCGCTCAAGATAGGACGCGACCACTACGAAATGGATTTTGTACAATTGGAGGAAATACTCAAAGATGAACGGTGTAAAATTCTCATCCTCAGCAACCCACACAATCCTGCGGGTGTCGTTTGGAGTTCTGAGACCTTGGCAACACTGGCAGACATTTGCGCTCGACACAGCGTACTCGTTCTTTCGGACGAGATACATGCCGATATGGCTTTATACGACAACCGGCACACACCTTTTGCTACGGTTTCCGATAATGCAGCCAATAATAGCATCACATTCGGTGCACCCTCAAAGACTTTTAACATTGCTGGCTTGGTAAGTTCGTTTTCTATTGTTCCGAATGATGTCATACGTCTTCGTTTCTACTCTTGGCTGGCTGCTAACGAATTGAATGAACCGACAATCTTTGCCACCATAGCCACTGAAGCAGCTTACACACACGGGCGAAAGTGGCTGAAGCAACTGTTGACCTATTTAGAGGGGAATATTGCTTTCGTAGAACAATACTTCAAACAAAATCTCCCTAAGATAAAGGTGGTAAAGCCGCAAGCCTCCTTTTTAGTGTGGTTAGATTGCCGCGAGTTAGATTTATCGCACAATGAATTGGTTGATTTATTTGTAAAAAAAGCGGGCTTGGCACTAAATGATGGGGAAATGTTCGGTCCTGGTGGCGAAGGATTTATGCGCATGAATATCGGAACTCCACGGAACGTGCTGGAAAGAGCTTGTAACGCGATTGTATTTAGATAGGATTTTGGTCGCCGACGGGAAAACTATTACACAATAGCAGGAAAAATTTCGGCAGTCTATTGCACAATTAAAAATGATGTAGTACCTTTGTCGCGTCTTTTTACAGAAGCATGGATATGAAGAAAGTAATTGCTTACAGTTTCAATTGGTTCGTTATTGCGACCACGATATTTGCACTCATCGGTGTGAATATTAGTACGTTGTATTGTGCCCATTGTGATGAAAAAGAAACTTATATCGCTATTGCTTCGACAGACAAAGAGGGTTGTGAAGCGTGTGCAGCCGGTGAGAGCGACTGTTGCAAGCACGAACACGACCATACCTTCTATAAGGTAACGGACTTCTTGGAAGTAGAACAAAGAGTTCAGTCTGATATTGCAGTTTACTATTTGCCGGAATTTGCGACAGGCTTGAAACTTATCCCAACAGTCTTTGCTTCAACTGACTTTTCATTATCGGAATTCCTTCCAGACACATCGCCTACACAGGCTATGCTGTGCGTTTTCATTTGTTGATTAGAGATAGCCCCGAATAAGGGGTGAATGAAACTCCATGACGATATTCGACACACAAGAGGGTGATTGAATATCAGTAACTTATGCTAAGACGATATTCGACACGTAAGAAGGTGATTGAGTATCATTAACCTTTAAAATTAAGACAAATGAAACATACACTTATAATATTGTTATTTATGACAGTCATGTTTCCCGTGCAGGCACAGGAAACGAAAGAAATCAAAGGTCGGGTAGTCGAACAATCGGCTGACGGTCAAAAGGTGGGTTTACCGGGTGCGAGCGTTCAGTGGTTAGGGACTACCGAAGGTACCGGTACGGATGAAAAGGGTAATTTTTCAATCCGCTGGAACGCAGTGGGTAGCCTCGTAGTCAGCTTTGTGGGCTATCGGACAGACACCGTGAACGTAGAGTCGTACGGGCGGGCCTCGCTACCCGAATCTTCCCAGGTGGGAAAGACTGAAAAGACTGAGAACATCGAAATTGTCCTCATGTCAGGCGAAATGCTGGACGAAGTGAGTGTGGCAAGTCGGCGGCTTAGTACCGTCCTGACTACCCGCAAGCCTATCATCGAACAAGTTATTAATAGCGAGGAATTAAGCAAGGCGGCTTGCTGTAATTTGGGTGAAAGCTTTTCTACGAATGCATCCGTGGATGTGTCTTACGCTGACGCTGTTACCGGTGCCAAGCAGGTGCAACTCTTGGGACTGACAGGGAAATATGTGCAGATGATGACCGAGGGATTGCCTAATTTCAGGGGTATATCGTCCCTGTATGGCTTGAATTATGTGCCGGGTACATGGATGAGCAGCATTTCCATCTCTAAGGGCACAGCCTCCGTGATACAAGGGCATGAAGCGATAGCCGGTCAGATGAGTGTCGATTACAAAAAGCCCCGTGTCAGTGAGAAAATCTTTTTGAATGTGTACCTGAACTCGGAGCAAGCGATGGAATTTAACGCCCATGCAGGCATTATCCTCAATGACGCTTGGAGTACGGCGATTTTATTACATCACGACCGCATGGAAAACGAGTACAGCATGCACGACAACGGATTTCTGGATATGCCTCGTCAAGTTCAGTACAATATCATGAACCGCTGGGAATACAAAACCGACGTTTGGCACCTGCAATTCGGTGGGAAAGCCCTTTCAGAAGAAAAGACAGGTGGGCAAAAGGAATTTAGAAGGGGCATGGAAAAGGGAACCGGACCGGGGAACTACTACGGTATTGGGCTTAACACAGGGCGGTACGAGGGGTTTATGAAAATCGGCAACCTGATGCCTGACTTTGAGGAGGCCACCAGTATGGCTCTATTAGTGAACTACACCGACCATGACCAACAGTCTTTTTTTGGTGCTCGCAAGTACGATGTACGGCAGCGCACGATGTACGCCAATTATATCTTTCAGTCCACCTTTGCCTCGAATGAAGACCAGCAATATTCAGTCGGAGTGTCCTATAATCAAGACAGTTATGATGAACAATTTAGGGATTATCTGTCCGATATAGTCGATGTAACGCCCACCCTTGACATGAAGAGAGAGGAAAAAGAAGCGGGTGCTTTCTTTCAATATACCGGTATTTTCTGGGAGCAATTGACTGCTATGGCGGGATTGAGGTACGATTATCACAATTTGTACAAGGGCATTTTGACACCGCGTCTCCACATTTCATACGCGCCGGATGATGAGACGATTTTTAAGGTCTCTGCCGGTAGTGGTGCGCGGACTGCCAATGTACTTTCAGATAATAGCTTTCTGCTGGCTTCGGGACATTCTGTGTTTGTAAACGGTAAACGCTTGTCAGACAATCCGGCGGAACTTGGCAAATTGGACATGGAAAAAGCATGGAATTTGGGTGCCTTGTTCAACCGTAAATTCTATATCGCCGACCGCACCCTGACCCTGAACTTGGACTACTACCACACCAATTTCAGCCATCAGGTTGTCGCGGACTATGAGACGAACCCCAAGGAAATCAATTTTTACAACTTGGACGGTCCTTCGTACTCCAACAGCTATCAGGCGGAGGTGCAATACGAGCTGCTACCGCGTTTGGATGTCCTGACGGCAATCCGCTACAATGATGTAAAGCAGACTGTTGGCGGCATCTTGGAGAGACAACCGCTGCAAAGCAAATACAAAGGTTTAGTGAACCTTTCATATACCACGAGCAGTGAGAAGCAATGGCAGTTTGATTTCACGACCCAATTCAATGGTGGTGGGCGATTACCGGGTGATGAGGGAAATTTTGCACCCTATCAAATCATGAACGCGCAAGTCAGTAAGTTCTTCAAGTATTGGAGCATTTACGGTGGTTGTGAAAACATTGGCGACTTCACCCAATCCAACCCCATTCGCGGATATGACGACCCTTGGGGTACCAATTTTGATGCCTCGAAAGTCTGGGGACCTTTGCAAGGAAGGAAGTTTTATATCGGCATACGCTTTGGATTGACATAAGATAAACACGGCACGCTAACAAAATATATATTTCGCAACATTTTGATAGTTATTTTAAATATAAATTTCTGAAAATCAATAAAATATGATTAATTAACCAACACATAATTAGCAATGACACAAAATTCAAACAGATGAAATGGACGATTGAAAATATTGAAAGCATCGACAAGGTCGCGAAAGATTTTTTGGCCTCCACGAAAGAAAAGCGTATTTTTGCCTTGTATGGGGCCATGGGAGTGGGGAAAACGACTTTTGTAAAAGCAATTGCCAAGCAATTGGGAGTGACGGAGGATGTAAACTCACCGACATTTTCCATAGTCAATGAATACAAAACGGCAAGCGGAGAAAGTGTCTATCATTTTGATTGTTACCGGCTTAACTCTGTTTCGGAAGCGTTGGATTTCGGTTGCGAGGAATATTTGTTCAGTGGGTGTAAATGCTTTGTTGAATGGCCTGAAAAGTTGGAAACTCTGCTTTCTGCTGATTTAGATGGTATTCTTGCCTGCTATATATCAGAGACAGAAGATGGTGGACGGGAAATTGAAATCAGATGAAAGTCAGTTTACCCAGCTCATTTATATGTTTCGGGACTTTTTCGCCATTCTTTTAATTTTTCAAGGTCGCTTTGTTGCACATAGCCGCTTTTTAAAGCTAAGTCAATCAGTACATTGTAGTCACTAAGGGTTGTTAACTCGCATTTTGCTTGTGTAAAATTGTCAGTTGCTTTTTGAAAACCATACGTAAAAATGGCAGCCATACCGAGCACTTCCAACTCTTTATTTCGCAGTGCTTCAACGGCTTGCAAGCTGGATCCACCTGTAGAAATCAAGTCTTCGATGACCACCACTTTTTGGCTCGCTTGGAAGTCCCCTTCGAGCAAATTCTCTAATCCGTGCGATTTTGCTGCCGAGCGTACATATATAAAAGGGAGGTTTAATTCCTGTGCTACGAGTACGCCTTGGGCAATGGCACCGGTCGCCACACCTGCAATCACTTGCGCTTGTGGGTATTTATTTTTCACTACGGTTGCAAACTGTTCCTTGATATAATCTCGCACCTGCGGATAAGACAACGTTTTGCGGTTATCGCAATAAATAGGCGATTTCCACCCTGATGCCCACGTAAACGGATGAGAAGGCTCTAATTTGATAGCCTTTATTTCTAATAAGTAGGAGGCAATGTTTTCTGCTATGGTGCTCATGTTAAAAAAATTTACTAATTTTGCGTTTCCAATTTTATCGTTTTTTTATCGTTTGGAACTTTTGGAGATACAAAATTAGCATTAAATTTCCCAATTACACACAACCGAATAAAAATATCAGACAAAATTTATAGGGAAAGTTACATAAAAATTGCAGGATTTCCAAAAGCACACAATAAAATAATTAAACGAAAACTGTTTTTTTACAGAGTAATGTATAAAGTTTTTTTTAAAGGAAGTTACTTTTTGCTGACAGATTTGTTGCCAAATAGAGAAAACCCGATAGGCAGCTATTCAAAGTCCCACGAATATCGTACCAAAAAGAAACTTGGTAATTTTGTTTTTTCGTTGTTAGACAGTGCTCAGTCGTTTCAAGCCGTTATTTTTGCAGCCGATGTGGAGTTCTTATTAGTCACATTTTGTCGCTTATTTTTGAACTTCCAAGCAGCGGGAGGTGTTGTTTTAAATCAAGGGCATGTGTTAGTCATCAAGCGTTTTGGCCTTTACGACCTCCCCAAGGGACATTTGGAAAAGGATGAAGCGGTTGATGAATGTGCTTTGCGGGAAGTGGAAGAAGAGTGTGGTATAAAGGGTTTAAGGCTTGGTCGCCCCCTGACACCAACGTTTCATATTTATTACCTAAACCGAGAGCCTTGTCTGAAAACAACACATTGGTTTGCGATGGAATGTCCTGACGGTCAGACACCAATGCCCCAAACAGACGAAGGCATTGACGAGGCTCTATGGTTAGATGTACGGGAAATTCCAACCATTTTGCACCAGACGTACGATTCGTTGAGAGTAATTTGGGAAATGATAAAATAAAGATACAAATATATGGCATTATTCGGATTATTGAAAGACAAGCAAATAGATGTAATAGAGAATACTGGCTTAGAAAAGACTAAGGAAAGTGTGTTCAAAAAACTAACGCGGGCAGTGGTCGGAAAGTCCAAAGTGGATGATGAAGTACTTGATAATTTAGAAGAAGTGCTCATTACCTCCGACCTTGGTGTGGATACAACGGTACGGATTATCAAACGGATAGAAGCGCGCATTCAGCGAGATAAATATATCGGTAGCCAAGAATTGAACAAAGTGCTGAAAGAGGAAATTATTGCTTTATTGAAAGAGAATACCGCAAACAATACAAGCATGTCCGATGCTGTTTTGCCGAAAGCAGATGGAAGAAATCCGTACGTAATCATGGTTGTGGGAGTAAATGGTGTCGGAAAGACTACTACGATAGGGAAGTTAGCTCATAAATACAAACAGGAAGGGAAGACTGTATTGTTAGGTGCGGCGGACACGTTTAGGGCGGCGGCGGTTGAGCAGTTGGTGGTGTGGGCTGAGCGTGTCGATGTACCGATTGTCAAACAGGGCATGGGTGCTGATCCGGCTTCTGTAGCTTACGATACACTCTGCAAAGCGAAAGCGGCAAATGCAGATGTGGTGATTATCGACACTGCCGGTCGCTTGCATACAAAAATCAACTTGATGAATGAGCTGACAAAGATTAAAAATGTTATGAAGAAGGTAGTCCCCGATGCGCCGCACGAGGTGCTCTTAGTGTTGGATGGCTCCACCGGACAGAATGCTTACGAACAAGCCAAGCAGTTCACCAAAGCTACGGAGGTTTCTGCGCTGGCGATAACCAAATTAGACGGTACTGCGAAAGGTGGTGTCGTGATAGGCATCTCCGACCAATTTAAAATTCCCGTAAAATATATTGGAGTAGGTGAAAAAATAGAAGATTTAAAGGTCTTCGACCGTGAAACGTTCGTCAATTCTTTGTTTGATTAGAATTGGTACGATTTACTTTGCATTTTTAACTTTACATTTTCTTTATCTCCACAACTGTCCGCCGATTTGTCGCACGCCCTTCGGCAGTGGCATTTGAAGCTATCGGACGTGTTTTTCCGTAGCCCTTATAGTTCATTCTATCTTGCTTGATGTGATTCATAAACAGGTACTTATACACTTCGTATGCCCTATTTTCTGATAGCTTATTATTGTGTTCATCTGTTCCACTATCGTCCGTATGACCCGAAATCTCTACGCTGACAGTGGGATTATTTTTAAGAAATTCCAACAGTTGATTTAGCTCATCCATGGATTCTTTTTTCAAGGTAAAATCATTTACATCGAAGAAAACCCCTCTTAATACAAACGAAACGCCCTCGCGTATCTTCTTCAAAACAATGTCTTTTTTCATTGGCTTTTCATAATCAGTCATACCCGAATTTAGTGTATCGGAATACAGCAAATATCCTTTTCTTTGCACCGAAATAAGTAGAGAAGTGTTTGAAGGAACGCAAGTTAGCATATTGGACTGAGGGTAAATATTGTCATACAAAGCTAAGGTCGCATCCGTAGTATAGGATTTCACCCACAATTTATCGGCAACCAAGGGATAACCGCTTTCGTCCATCACATTAAAATACATATAAGCCATTGGCTGACAAGCAATATCATCTTTTAATTCATATTTATAAATGCTCATTTTGCCGTCTTTTGCCGACGAAAAGTACCCTCTTTTTCCAGTTGCATCCACAGCAAATCCCATTTCTGCTTTCTGCGTATTCACAGTGATGCCAATATTTTTCGGTTGTGTAACGCTGTCAATATTAATCTTATAAATATCCATTCCACCCATCCCTGGATACCCAGCAGACGCAAAAAAAAGCGTTGAACCGTCATGGTAGAGAAAGGGTGCCATTTCATCCTCTGGCGTATTGAAAGATGGATTCATCGGTTCCGACCAGTGCTGGCGACCATTGGCATCGGTGCTACGCAATTCCGAATACCAAATATCGCTTTTCCCTTTTCCCCCCGGTCGATTGGAGGCAAAAAACAATCTCCGTCCATCCGAAGAAATACTAGGTTGTGCCTCCCAATCGCGCGTATTTATTGGCTCACCGATATTCATCGGCTGTGACCACTGCGTATCAGAAAGCCGATATGAAAAATAAATATCACAACGTCCATAAGAATCAGGTGTCTCGCAGCCGGTAAAATACATAAACTGCCCATCACCGGTCAGCGATTGCGTGCCGTGATTTCCCTCTTGCACATTACATTCCAAAGATATTTCAGTGCTGTCTTTCAGCATGATAATACGCTCCGTAGCATCTATCAAGGCAGTGTATAACACAGTGTTACCCGTAATATCTAATGCAGGCCAATAGACTTCATGGTCTGCTTTTATGAATAAATCCGTCGGCTGTTGGTGTTGTGTAAGCAAGGCATTCATAGCAAACTCGCAATTATTTAATTGCTTTTTTGCCACTGATAAGCGGTTCTGTCTCTTATCTTTAGCCATATATTGGCGGTAATAAAATGCAGCTTTTGAATAGTCACCTTCCTCAAAATAGGATTCTCCCAAAATAAAATAATACGAAGTATATTTGAGTGAATCTATAGAGAAACCTTTTTCGATAGCCGCTCTTTCACGCAGTTTGTCCCCTTGTTTATTGTATATATCAGCAC
>BNXR01000064.1 GCA_025999735.1 Bacteroidia bacterium
GAATTCTTGGAGGCTTTTCGGGAAAGACCGGAACAGTCGTTGGTGCGAACTGGAAACAGATAGACTACATGCGGTCTTTGCCTTCTCACATGCACAATCCTAAAACTCAAAAACAGCTTGAGCAGCGTGCAAAGTTCAAGCTAATGATGGCGTTTCTGCAACCACTCAATGGATTTTTAAAGGCAGGTTTCAAACTGCAAGCCAAAAAGCAGTCGCCCATTAATGCGGCAATGCAGTACAACGTTAAAAATGGCATTGCCGGCGTTTACCCCGATTACACCATTGACGTAGAGAAAATATTGGTAGCGCGAGGCTCGCTTCCAAATGCTGATGCCCTGACAGCGGTAGCGATTACAGATGGGAAAGTGAAATTTGATTGGGAATTTGAGCAATCCATGAACGCAGCTAAGCCGAACGACTATGCACAAGTAGTAATGCTCAATACTACCAAAAACGCAGTGGACTACTACATGGGCGAAGCGATGAGAAGTGAGCAGACACTCTCACTCATCGTTCCTTCTGCATGGATTGGCAACACCGTAGAGACCTATTTCACATTTATCTCCGAAGACGGAAAGCAAGTAGCGAACAGTATCCACAAAGGCCCGATTGTGATTATTGCCTAACCACAATCGGCGTTATTACTAATGTAAGGGCGGGTGTAAAACCTGCCCTTTTTCAAATGCCTTGAAAAGTTTTCTAAGCCGTTGATTACCCGTAAAAAGAAGATTGCACAGGTAGTAAATAAATTCTCATTATTTGCTGCCTGTGCTTTTTTACCACCAAGTATTGGTGTCATTTCAATACAAAATTTCATCAATTATAACGAAATAGAATATCAAAGGGATAATTTTAGCCGATTTGTCTTGTTGTTAATACAAAAGGATTTATACCTTTGCGTATCAAGAAATTACAGACTCTTGATTTTCATGCGTTATATGTGAGACATTTGTCACACGGCTCTGTAAATCATTGATTATCAATATGCGGAAGGTAAGACAATGAAAATAGCGGTTCAGACAATTGGGCAACATTTTAATTCCTGCATTCCTCAATTTTTAATTTCTACATTCCTACATTCCTACATTTCTACATTCCTCAATTTTTAATTTTTAATTCCTACATTCCTCCTCGCTGTTGTTGCCGTTTGTACGGCATTGTCTGCACAACAGAAAGCCGTCTTGGATGAAAGGGCAGCCCTACTGCTGCAACTTCCTCTCGACGTACAGATAGTCCTTGAAGGTCATACCTGCAACTTCGGCACCCACGATGTCAACCTATTAGTAGGACAAAAGCGTGCCGACATCGTCAAAGCCTACCTTATCCAAAAAGGCATCGCCGCCAACCGCATAACCACTATCTCCAAAGCCGCAACAGAGCCGCTTGTACCAAATACTAACGAAGCGAACAGGAAGAAAAATAGGCGGGTGGTGGTGGTCAAATCAGGTTCAGCATTTTAATGGTTGCTTTGATGGCTGCTCCCGTTTGGTCACCATCTAAGCCGGACGTTTTAAAAATCCGTCCGTCAATGCCCCACGTAATGATAGTCTGCACAAACGCATCGGTACGTCCACCGGGAGGAATACTCACATTGTAATCCAACAAAACGGGATGAGGTTTGCCGAGTCGGTCGTAGATTTTCCACAAGGCCTTTGTGAACGCATCGTACTGCCCATCGCCCACCGACGATTCCCGATATTTCTCGCCGTCAATCTCTATACTGATGTTCGCTACGGGATTTAAGCCTTTGGAAAGCGACAGCGCATAGTTGAGCATCTTCACTTGTTGATTAGTATTCTCACTTTTCAGCACGTCGGAAATGATGTAAGGCAAGTCGTCTTGGGTGACCATCTCTTTTTTGTCGCCAAGCTCAATGATGCGCTCGGTCACTTTTTGCATGGTCTCGTTATCGAGGTTCATTCCCAAGAGTTCGATGTTCTTCAAGATATTTGCTTTCCCCGACGTTTTTCCAAGTGCATATTGTCGTTCGCGTCCAAAGCGTTCGGGCAATAGGGTGTTGCAATACAAGCTGTTTTTATTGTCGCCGTCAGCATGAATACCGGCTACTTGTGTGAACACATTCTCGCCGATAACGGGCTGATTTAAAGGGATACGGATGCCCGAATAGGATTCCACCAGGCGACTGACCGCATTTATTTTGTCCTCACGAAGATGGGTTGTGATATGCAGTTGGTCGTGTAATACGGCTACAAGGCTTGATAGCGGTGCATTCCCTGCACGTTCACCCAAGCCATTGACGGTTGAGTGTACCCCTTTGATGCCTGCCCGCACTGCCTCGTAGGTGTTCGCTACCGCCAAATCGTAGTCGTTGTGAGCGTGAAAGTCAAAGTGCAATGTCGGATAGCGTTCGAGCATTGTGCGACAATAGGAGTATGTGTTTTCGGGATTCAGAATACCCAAAGTATCGGGCAACATAAAGCGTTTGATATCCTCGCTTTGCAGTGCATCGACCATGAAGTAAACATACTCCTCTGAATCTGCCATGCCATTCGACCAATCTTCCAGATAGACATTCACGCCTATGCCCATCTGACGGGCATAGACCAGCACTTGCTGAATATCGGCAAGGTGCTGTTCGGGTGTCTTTTTCAGTTGATAGGTACAATGCTTTAAAGAGCCTTTACACAGTAAATTGAGCACCCGACATCCGGCTTTCTGTATCCATTCCAAAGAAACCTTTCCATCGACAAACCCCAGCACTTCCACTTGGTCGATGTATCCGCTTGTCCGCGCCCACTGCGCCACTTTTTCGGCGGCAGCAAATTCGCCATCAGACACCCGTGCTGAGGCAATTTCTATTCTGTCCGCACCTAATTCTTCGAGCAAAAACCGCGCGATGCCTAACTTCTCCTGTGCGGCGAAAGAGACACCGGAAGTCTGCTCGCCATCACGGAGCGTGGTGTCGAGAATTTCAATGCTTGTACGGTTGTCAGTGGGATTGCTCATACGCTTCAATCAATTCCTTCTTGCTCAGTAGATAGTCAATATCGTCCAAGCCCTTCAAGAAACATTCTTTCTTGTAGCTATTGATAGCGAAAGAGGTGGATTCTTGTGTGGCATTGTTGGTCACGTTCTGGGTTGCCAAGTCAACGGTCACGGTTGTTTGGGGGTCTTCGTTTACGCGAGCAAAAATGTTTACCAAGAAGGCGTCAGGTACTACTACGGGCAACACAAAGTTGTTCATAGCATTATTCTTGAAGATGTCGGCAAAGAAGCTCGAAATGACTACTTTAAAGCCATATCCGGCAATTGCCCACGCAGCGTGTTCGCGGCTGGAACCGGAACCGAAGTTTTTCCCTGCCACGAGGATACTGCCATTATACTTAGGGTTGTTGAGTACGAACGACGGGATAGGCCGTTCCTGTTTGTCAAACCGCCAATCGCGAAAAAGGTTAGCCCCAAATCCCTCTTTGGAGGTAGCTTTCAAGAAGCGGGCAGGGATAATCTGGTCGGTGTCCACATTCTCTATCGGAAGCGGTACGACCGTACTTGTTAAGGTTGTAAATTGTTCCATAAGTAAAGGGTGTACTATATTTGTATTTGTATTTGTGTAAACTCAGACAAAGGGCGTGCTATATTATATTGTTCTTGGGTCTATGATGCATCCCATAATGGCTGCAGCGGCTGCCACCGGCGCACCTGCCAATATTGTCCGTGCTCCCGGTCCTTGTCGTCCTTCAAAGTTGCGGTTGGAAGTAGACACAGCCAGTTTTCCTACGGGCACTTTATCTTCATTCATTGCTAAACACGCCGAACAGCCGGGTTGACGGAGTTCAAAGCCAGCATCACTCAGGATTTTATCTATGCCCTCGGCACGAATCTGCCTTTCTACGGCCCAACTACCGGGTACGAGCCATGCCACTACATAGGCGGCCTTTTGCTTGCCCTTCACCGTGTCGGCAAAGGCGCGAAAATCTTCTATCCGTCCATTCGTGCAACTGCCCAAGAAAACGTAGTCTATAGACTTGCCAATCAGTGTTTCGCCTGAACGGAAACCCATGTACTTCAGTGCTTTCTCGAATGATACTCGTCCGGATTCATCTATTTGGTCTAAGGTCGGTATGCTGTCGGTGATGCCCATACCCATACCGGGGTTCGTGCCGTATGTAATGCGGGGCTGAATGTCGGCAGCCTCGAAAGTGA
The DNA here is from genome assembly GCA_025999735.1 of Bacteroidia bacterium. Classification (GTDB taxonomy): domain Bacteria; phylum Bacteroidota; class Bacteroidia; order Bacteroidales; family Marinifilaceae; genus JAISHE01. The sequence continues at coordinate 4,165 of BNXR01000064.1, forward strand.
TTTCTTTGTCAAAGGTAGCTGTATCGTCTGATTGCAAGGTCTTCCAATACGCTAAGGCTTTGTCCCATGCCTCGCCTGTGGGTGCGAACTCGCGTCCCTTGACGTAGGAGAAGGTGGTTTCGTCCGGTGCTATCATGCCCCCACGGGCACCCATTTCAATGGATAGGTTGCATACGGTCAGTCGCCCTTCCATGGACATATCGCGGATGACGGAGCCGGCATATTCTACAAAATAGCCCGTAGCACCGCCGGTAGTCATTTTGGCGATGATATAAAGTGCCACATCCTTAGGGGTCACGCCTTTGCCCAAGCTACCGTTAATGGAGATACGCATCGTTTTTGGGCGTGACTGTAACACACATTGTGTAGCCAGCACCATTTCTACCTCGCTCGTGCCGATGCCGAAAGCCACTGCTCCCAGCGCACCGTGTGTCGAGGTGTGCGAATCACCGCAAACCATCGTCATTCCGGGCAGTGAAAGTCCTGTCTCGGGACCTACCACATGGATGACACCATTCTTCTCGTGTCCTATGGGATAGTAGTTTACACCGAACTCACGGGCATTGTTGTCTAATGCCTCCACTTGATTACGCGAGATGGGATCTTCAATCGGCTTGTCCTGGTGGAGGGTGGGAATGTTATGGTCCGGAATACAAGTGATTTGTGCCGGACGGAAAACGTTCAGTCCGCGTGTGCGCAAACCGGCAAAAGCCTGTGGACTGGTTACTTCATGGCAGTACATACGGTCAATGTATAACTGCGTGGGACCGTCTTCAACGGTGGATACCACGTGGGCATCCCAAATTTTGTCAAATAATGTGTTCATCATTGAGTGTGTTTATAAAACAGCCACAAAGGTAAACCTTTCTTCGCAGAAAAACAAACAAAAGGTATTTTATATAGCGTATGGGCCATTATGGGCTACACTTTTGTTACGAATGGCAACCGCACCAAACAATTGGCAACATAAAGACACAAAAGTTTGTGTCACTACAATATTTATCTTACTTTTGCACCCTTGATTTGCCTTATTCCCAATACCTTTTATAGGGTGGAAAACTTAGTATATAAACTTTGAAGGGCAGAATTTGTCATACGTAGCGCGATAGAGAAAGCTAAAGCAGGATAAAACAGAATAGAGACGTGGCAGTGTGTCTCAATACAACATAGACTTACAAAACTAAAAGATGAACATCCGAATTGAGGGCTTAAATAAGATATATCCCGGCGGGCATAAGGCGCTGAACGACCTAAGTTTTAACATTGAACCGGGAATGTTCGGCTTGTTGGGACCAAACGGTGCCGGTAAAACAACCCTGATGCGTATTATGACACTTCTGCAAACAGCCTCGTCGGGAACAATCTACTTCGACAACTACGATATTCGCAAAGACCGCAAAGTGATTCGTTCCATTTTGGGCTACCTGCCACAAGATTTCCGCTTCTTTGAGAAGTTTAAGACCTGGGAATTTCTGGACTATGGTGCCGGATTGGCTGGTATAAAAGGTATAAAACACCGCAAAGAGGCGGTGGATGCGATGCTCCATAAAGTGGGACTGTTTGAAGTGCGCGACCGCTGGGCAGGAAAGTTGTCGGGTGGCATGAAACGGCGATTGGGAATAGCACAAGCGATTATCGGTGACCCGAAAGTTATCATTGTCGATGAGCCTACGACCGGCTTAGACCCCGAAGAACGTATTCGTTTCAGGAATATCCTCTCCCAAATCAGTGGTGATGACGTGATTATTATCCTTTCCACCCACATCGTCGGCGATATTTCCAGTACCTGCAAAAAATTGGCATTGCTGAACCGCGGGGAACTGAAATTTGAAGGTACTCCGGACGATATGGTGGGCTTGGCAGAAGGGAAAGTATGGGAAGTGTTTATCCCCGATGAAGAGTTTAAAGATATTAAAGAAAAATATCCCATCATCTCGACCATCCCCGCAAATGGTGGCTGGGACATTCAGATTGTCGCCGAAGAGCCAGGAGGCTCGAATTGGAAATCCATCCCTCCCAATATAGAACATGCATACGTCTATTTTATGGACTATTTGCTAAATGATAAGATGGAAATGTACGCCAATCAAGGTGCTCACAACGAGTTATTTGCCTGACAAGTCCGCCAATAGATACAGATGAACACACATAGAACACCTGATGAACACCAATAGATGAATACACACAACATAAATACCATAGCGCGCTACGAGGCAAAACTACTCAAACGGGGCTGGCTGTTCCGTGTGTTTGCGGTACTCATACTGCTCGTAATGACCGTTAATCTGTTGAATAGTTCTACGAATGTCTTTTGGGAGATGAACGCTTATTGGAAAAATGTGGCCTTAACGTCCTCCATCCCATTCATGGCCACCAGACTATACGCATTGGCACAAGCAATCATTGTAATTTTCTTGGCTGGCAATATCATCAAACGGGACAAAAAATTGGATACGGCGGAAGTGCTCTATGTACGCCCGATGAGCAATGCAGACTATATCATAGGCAAGGTGTGGGGCATTATGAGGGTGTTTATCGGCATGAACGTGATTGTTTTGGCAGAGGGGCTGTTGATAAATGTATTGCTGAGCCGCTCGCCAGTAAATGTGTGGTACTATCTTATCTATATATTTACCATCTCCCTGCCCTCGCTACTGTTCATCTTGGGACTTTCCTTTTCGGTGATGACCTTGGTCAAAAATCAAGCGGTGACATTTATCATCATGCTGGGTGTCGCAGCCACGGCTACTTTCTACTTATCAGATAAACTATATGGTGTACTTGATTTCTTTGGTGGTGAAATTCCGTCCCTATTTTCGGATGTAACAGGTCATTCTAATCTGGAAGTCTATCTGTGGCAACGGGGTATTTACTATTTGCTGGCGACAGGCTTTATTTTACTGACTATTGCTGCCGTAAACCGGCTACCCTTAAAACCATGGAAGACGAAAATTTTAGCCTGTGGCTCCGTCATTTTTATCTGTCTGGGGCTTCTGGCCGCTTATGGATATGTACATCACTTTGAAAACAAAATCAAAAAGCGGGAAATGCTCAAGGCGGTGTATGAAAAGGTGGCAGACATACCTAAGGCATCCATTTTTTCAAACAAGTTGCTCGTCAAACAAGAAAAGGATGTTCTATTTGTGGAAAGCAAGTTAAAACTTGTCAATCGCCACCACGACAAGCTCGACAAGCTCGTGCTTTTCCTAAATCCTTCCTTGACACTCAATGGTGTGAAATGTGAAGGGAAAGAAGTATCCTTCGAGCGAGAAGCACAATCTATTATTATTGATAAGTCTATTGTATTGAAAGACAGTGTAGAACTCACGCTTACGTATAGTGGAAAAATAGATGAAGACATTTGTTACCTTGATATAGAGAATGATGCATACTTTAAGAAGCCGGAAGGGGAAGTGATTTTTTATGGCAAACGGTATGTGTATCAAACAGATAAGTATATGTTACTGACACCTGAGTGTATTTGGTATCCGATGGCTGAAAATCCTGTAAATCCTGCCGTTCCCTACGATATTAACAAAGACTTTACCTATTACACGCTCAACTATATCCTTCGTGACACGAACAAGCAGCAAGTCGTTATCTCTCAGGGCGAGGAGATTCATCGTGGGGATACGGTGCAATACATCAACCACATACCGCTAACAGGTATAAGCCTTACAGTAGGGAATTATGAGAAATTGTCTATCATAGTGGACTCTTTGTCGTATGAACTTTACCTCTTTCGGGGACACGACTACTTCACGAAGCATTTTAACCTGATAAAAGACACCCTGCCGGCAATCATTCGAACGATGCAGGAAGTCGTGGACAACAAACGCATTTATCCCTTTGCACGGTTTGCTATGGTGGAAACACCTATCCATTTTACGAGCTATACCCGCAATTGGAAAGGATATACGGAGTTAATCATGCCTGAAATAGCGTTTTTATCAGAAAAAGGGGTTGTAGGTATTTCATCGGATTTTAAGTCAGAATCTATGAGAAAGAAACAGTGGGGAAGTAGGAATGCGACGATGGAAGACGATGAGGTGCAAGTGCAGGTATTCAAGGATTTTGTCACTTGGACATTTATAAATGAAACGAGGGGGACAAGCGACTGGCAGGCTGACGCACAGTTGAATAAATTAGACATTGGCGGAATGTTATTCGCACACAGTGGTTTCCTCTACTCCCAAGATTTTCCCTTAGCAAACATTGTAGTCAATATGATGCAGAGCGCTAATCCGACACAGACAGAAGTTTGGCGGCGAATGTGGACTAACACAAGTGCTCTCACCGACGATATTAAAGCGAACATCTACTTAAGCAAGCACAGTTTCCGCGAGGCAATGGTAGACAAGGACTTGAAACCAAAAGTCTTTTACGAACTCTTAAAATTAAAGACGTTTGAATTGAAAAACTATTTGCTCTCCTATATCAGTGCACAGGAATTGACGGAATTTCTGAAAGAATTCAGCGAGCAATACTTGTTTAGTGAATATCCATTTGCAGAATTTACGAATGCCTTTAAACAAAAGCATAACATAGACCTCACTCCGTTTTTGAAAGAATGGTATATCAAAAACAAGACACCCCTGATTTTAGTCAAGGACGTAGATGCCAAGATGGTGCTGAAAGATGAGTTTACCAAATATAAAATTCGCTTCCTGATATATAATCCAAGCCCTGTGAATGCTATCGTCACTGTAAAGGCCGATGCATCAGGGAACAATCGTGGCGGAAGGCCCGGTGGCGGAATGGGTGGTAATTCGGGCGCAGCAACGACAGACCCGCACTATTATCAAATCCCTGCCCAAACAGCGATGGAGATAAAAATTATTCAGGACGATAGGCCGAGTTCTCTCACGATAAACACCAATATCGCTCAAAATCTTCCCAACACTCTTCCTTATACATTTACCCGCATTGATGCGGAAACGACCGATACGACTACAGGCGCTGTCGTGGTGGACACACTTCTATTTCGCCAAGATGCAGACGAGCTTATTATTGACGACGAAGATAAAGGCTTTCACATCATAAAAGCAAACAACAAACATGCTTTGAAGGACTTTTTCAAAAAGGAAGATGAAGATAAATACAAAGTGATGAATTATTGGCGTCCTCACTCGGTATGGACACCCTTTTTTAACAATAGGGGCTACGGTACTCCGGTTAGTTCAATGGTCTATAAGAAAAAAGGCGTAGGCAAAAATAGAGTTGAATGGCGAGCGAACATTGCACAAAGTGGCTACTATGAGCTGTCTATCTGGAATCCCCGTTTAGAAAACCAAGGTGGAAGACGTGGTGGCGGTTGGGGAAGAGGTGGAGGTGGAAATCCCCAAACTCAAACGTATACCATCACGTATGGCGAATCAAAAGATGTCATCAGCTTGGATTTGCAGCAAGGCGACAAAGGCTGGGTAGCCTTAGGAGATTTTTATCTGCCGGAAGGCGAAACGGTCATCTCGTTGGGTGATAATGTTTCATGGGACTTTGCCGTCGCCGATGCCGTGAAAATTACACGCTTAGGAAAAAGAAAATAAATAAATTGTTAGAACCACGATTTTCACAAGATTAAAAGATTGACAAGATGAAAGTAATCCATAGAGGCGCAAGATTAAATAAATGGTTGCAGGGACTACACTTTATTAACCGTAGGCTTCAGCCTACGGACAGGGAGTATGTATGATAATAATATAAAATAATACAATTATGTGTAAAACAATACTACTATTAGCTCCTTTCGTCCTATTCGGATGGATGCAGGGAAGTTCGCAACAAGTGCTGACGTTGGAAAAAGCCTTGGAAATAGCCTTTGAGAACAGTCCCGTTTTAATTCAAAGCAAACTGAGCTTGCAACAGAGCGAGTTGAATTTGCAGGCACAAAAAGCCTCTCTGAAATCACAGTTCTCCTTGGACGTGAATCCCTTTACGTATAGTCGTAGCAACCGGTATGACGACTACAACAGCAAATGGTATGATAGCAAAACGATGACATCTTCCGCATCCTTTGGGGTGGTACAGCCGGTAAAATGGACGGACGGAAAGATTTCCTTAGTCAATGACATACAGTGGCAGGATGCTCAAAATCAAACGTCCGGTGTCACTAGTACTGCCTTCTCGCATGATGTATCGTTGCGGATAGAACAGCCCATATTCACGTACAATCGCACGAAAATGCAATTGCAGGAGTTAGAATTACGCTTGGAAAATGCCCGCTTAAACTATGCCCTGCAACAACTGAGCATCGAAAAGACGGTGACAACTAACTTTTTCGGGGTATATCAACGACAAAAAGAGCTGTCAGTCGCCCGTGAAGAGTTGGCAAACCAAAAATTGAACTACGAAATAGTCAAAAATAAGGTGGAGGCTGGATTAGTGGCCAAAGAAGAGCTGTATCAGGCGGAAATAAACTTGGCAACCAGTGAGTCATCCGTTTATTCTCAGAACATTAGCTTTGAGAACAGTAAGGATAACTTTAAGTTGCTCTTGGGTTTATCGTTGGATGAGGACGTGTTGGCGATGCCTAATATTGATGTCGCGTCGGTAAACGTGGAGGTCAATGAAGCCGTCAAAAAAGGCTTGGAGCAGCGCATGGAACTTCGACAAAAGCAAATCACACTCGAACAGGACGTATTTTCATTAGTGCGTGCCAAAGCGGAGAACGAATTTAAGGGTAGCATCACCGCTCGTATCGGTCTTAACTCCTTGGGAGAGAAAGTGAGCAATATCTATGACAATCCTACAGACAATGAACAGGTGGGTATCAGTTTGACCATTCCCATTTACGACTGGGGAGCCAATAAAGCGCGTGTAGAATCAACGAAATTAGGATCGGAGTCCGATGAAATTAGTTTTGACGAGCAGAAAAAAGAAATCACGCTCTCGATACGTCAGATATGCCGCAACCTACCAACGCTCATCAGTCAGATAGAAATCAAAAAGAAAACGGCTGACAATGCACAGCGTACTTACGAATTAAACCAAGAAAAGTATGGTAACGGCAACCTCACCGGCATGGAGCTGCAACAGTACCAAAGTCAGCTGACAAGCGCGAAACAGGCATACACAAATGCCATCATCGACTATAAAATAGAGGTGCTTAACTTAAAAATCCAAACCTTGTGGGACTTTCAAGGGAATGAATCCTATTTGAAGAAATAATGTTCGCTTAATGTATTTTTCTCGCTTTTTTTATGTACATTTGCACCGTCGCAAATAGCCAAAATTAACTAAAACCTTTATTGTTATGGCAGAATTAGTGGGGATCGTCATTTCTATCGTAGCAGATTCTTCGCTACGCTCAGAATGACGGTGGCTTCGCTGCCTCTCCCTCTTCCCATCCACAGGAGTGAATGTCATTCCGAAGGAGCGATAGCGACTGAGGAATCTGCAACGAAAGCAGATTCTTCGCTACGCTCAGAATGACGGTGGCTTCGCTGCC
>BNXR01000065.1 GCA_025999735.1 Bacteroidia bacterium
CGGTTCATAGATGATGACTACAGCAACGGCATATTCATCATACCGGTAGCGGATGCCCCGGAAATGCGCCTGTCGGTGGTGGTGGAGAACAAGCCGGCGCGGCTCATCACGCTGTTGCCTTCTAACCTTGTCGCAGGTGAGTACCACTTGGAAGTGCGTAGCACCTATTCTAACGGCAAAAACACCCATACTCAGACCCTGAAGGTCGGGCGGTTTGGCAAAATACTGACCGTAGTGTGAGCGGGTGTCGCTCACTATGGTGAGCCGATGTCGCTCACTATGGTGAGCCGATGTCACTCACTACGGTGAGCCGATGTCGCTCACTACGGTGAGCCGATGCGGGGTCTAAATTACTACATTACTACATTCTTTGTACAGACGCAAGATTTTGCGTCTCTACATTCCTACATTCTACTTCTATTTATCGGTACTATTACTAAGGCTGTCCTATCGGCACAACGGGGAATGCGCAATGGTCCGAACGTGGCGCAGGATAATATACATAGAGTTCCCGAGTTTGCAAGGGTTTAGTTACGCCTTCCACCTTTGCAGAGGGTTATAACAACGGAGGGCACAATGATTAAATTAATAGTAATATGAATAAGAAGTATTTGAAAGTCGCCCTCATGGGCGCAATGACAGTAATCGCAAGCGGAATGTTTACCTCTTGCGAAAAGGATGAAAAGGAAGAGAAGGAAAACAAGATTGATGGCTCAAAAACAACGTGGGCATTGAAGGATGGAGTGCTAACAATTAGCGGGGAGGAGGCTATGCCGGATTTTGAAAATAGTAATGCTGCTCCTTGGTCTTCTCAATCTGCATTAATCACCACAATCACCACTGTGATAATAGAAAATGGTGTGACAAGTATTGGGCAGAACGCTTTTGCTGAATGTAGTGCTCTTACATCTGTTACCATTCCCAATAGTGTGACAAGTATTGGAGTGAGGGCTTTTAGTAACTGTTATGCTCTTACATCTGTTACCATTCCCAATAGTGTTACAAGTATTGGGGAGTGGGCTTTTTTTGGTTGTAATGCTCTAACATCTGTTACCATTCCCAATAGTGTTACAAGTATTGAGACAAACACTTTTAGGCAGTGTCAAGCTCTTAAATCTGTTACCATTGGAAGTGGTGTTAAAAGTATTGGGGAGGAGGCTTTTTCTTACTGTGAAGCTCTTACATCTGTTACCATTGGAAGTGGTGTTACAAGTATTGGGGAGCAGGCTTTTATTGGCTGTAGTGCTCTTACATCTGTTACCATTCCCAATAGTGTTACAAGTATTGGGGAGAGCGCTTTTCAATACTGTAATGCTCTAACATCTGTTACCATTGGAAGTGGTGTTACAAGTATTGGGAATAGTGCTTTTTCTTACTGTGAAGCTCTTACATCTGTTACCATTGGGAGTGGTGTTACAAGTATTGGGGAGGGTGCTTTTATTGAGTGTATTGCTCTAATATCTGTTACCATTCCCAATAGTGTTACAAGTATTGGGGAGAACGCTTTCGAGGGTAGTGGTCTAACATCTGTTACCATTCCCAATAGTGTTACAAGTATTGGGCAGAGTGCTTTTAGATTATGTAGTGCTCTTACATCTGTTACTATTGGGAGTGGTGTTACAAGTATTGGGGATAACGCTTTTGAGGGCTGTGGTGCTCTTACATCTGTTACTTGCCTTAATCCTACACCGCCAACATTGGAGGTCTTCGCATTCGATTCCTTCGTAAACGGTCGCACTTTTTATGTTCCCGCAGGCAGTGTAGATGCCTACGAAGAAGCAGGATGGGGTAGACCAATAGTGGAACAGTAATATAATCAAGTAAGTTATTAACATGTTAAAACAAGTATAGGTATGAAAAAGACAATTATTGCCTTATGGCATCACCCTGATATGGGGAAACGCAGTACGCTATGTGAGCTAATAGATTTAGTGAAGCGCGACAAGAACTATAACAAGGATAAAGCGCGTAATAGCGCAGAGTCAGAAATACTGACGCTCGGTAGCACAATCATAGGTGTAGATTTGCAGGACGAGCCGCATGAAAAAGAGTTTGCGGCTCGCCTGAAGGTGCTCGTAGAATCGTGCGATATAGTTTTTTGCACTACTCCCATTCCTGACGACGACCCGTTGGTTATGGCTGTGAATGAGTATAGCGAAAAGGGCTATCAAGTCATTTGGACTTCCACATATCACGTAGAGCCAAAAGAGCCACAACGTAAGGCGGAGCAAGAGTTCTTTAACGAACTCAAAGCCCACCATCTGCTGAACTTGGTGCAAACGCTAATTGCGAGAGACAAGTAAAGAGTATCCCGCTGTCGCGGCTTTGCAAGGGATTGTCTGAACCACGATTTACATAAGATTAAAGGATTAGCAAGATGAAAGAGGAAGGAAAGAGATGAGACAATTATCATGGTCATCTTGATAATCTTGACACAATCACGGTTCAAGACAAGCGTAGAGACGGGGCATGCCCCGTCTCTACACGTTTACGCCCGCGTAGGGGCAGACCTGCGTGTCTGCCCTGATAACAATGTCGCCCCTGATAATGTTCATAATACGTGGGGCAGACCGCAAATAATCGGATAATTGCTTGTGGAATGGGAAAAGTTGTTTACCTTTGTGGCTGAAAAGTGCAACAAATGAAACGTAACCACATACAACACACCATAGCAACTTACTTGCAACAGCAGCCTGTTGATAAGGCGTGGCTATTTGGGTCGTATGCGCGTGGTGAAGCCACCCGCCACAGCGATGTGGATATTCTTGTTAAGTTTATCCCCAACAACAAGGTTTCACTACTTGACTACGCGCACATGATGAACGAATTGCAACGTTTGCTACATAAAAAAGTGGATTTGGTGGAAGATGGGTGTCTATGTGCTTTTGCAGAAGATAGTGTTAATCACGATAAAATCTTGATATATGAGAGAACAGTTGAGAGATAGCGGACGTTTGCTACACATCATAGAGGCAATTGATAACGTTTTTGAGTTTACCCATGGTGTATCTTTTGGTGATTATAGTGCCAACAAGTTACTACGCTTTGCTACAGTGAAAAATATTGAGATTGTTGGCGAAGCCGCCTATATGCTGTCCAAGCCGTTCAAAGAGCAACACCCCGAAGTACCATGGAACGACGTCGTCGCTACGCGGCACGTGTTGGTGCACGGCTACCACCAAATCAAGGATGATAGAGTGTGGCACATCATTCAAAATGATTTACCACAATTGCGAGAGCAAATTAAAGGAATATTAGCAACCGAAAGCAATAATCCACCCGATAGGCAGAATGTTCCATAAGGTAGAGAATTTACGCCCGCGTAGGGGCGACCCTTGCGGTCGCCCACATCATACCGTAACGTACCACATTGTAGAGACGGGGCATGCCCCGTCTCTACCCCACGTCATTGCGGGCTTGACCCGCAACCTCCTCAATTACTACATTGGGCGACCGCAAGGTGCGCCCCTACATTAATCACCGTGTGCCTCCTTTTGTGTGGCGGCATTGCCGCCGCACAAACACCCACGCACGAACTTTCCGTTTACGGTAACGGTGGTCTATCATCGATACAATATTCCGCCCCCACGTCGATGAAGGTGGCGGGTGGTGCGGGTGGTGGTGGTGGCGTGGGTTACACCTATTTGCTGACCCCTGAATGGGGCATATCCACAGGCTTGGAGTTCTCCGTCGCTTCGGCCACCCTCACCGCCGACACGTATCACGATGACTATTCGCTATCCTTGAAGGGTGAAGAGTTGAAGTTCAACAGTGATTTCGTTGGGTATGAGGAAAAGCAGAGTGCCACGTACTTGCACATCCCAATCAAGGCACGATACCAAACCACCGGCACGCACAGGTTTCAAGTAGGTGCAGGCGTGAAGGTAGGCTTTGCCCTTTCGGGCAGCTACGATGTTGCCATAACAAGCCTCACCACTACGGGCGACTTCCCGAAAACAGCACTAACCGTGTATGACGAAGCGCAACACGCCCTAACGACCTACCCTAACGTCACTTCTTCGGGTGACTTGTCATTAGGTCTGAGCGTAGCTCTATCGGTGGATGCGGGTATGCACTGGGGACTGTCCGACAAGCTGGGACTATATACCGGTGTCTATCTCGACTACGGTGTCGTGAACATCCTACCCTCTCCGACCAACCGTTTGGTAGGGTACGACCCCGATATAGCGTACGACCCCGCTTCAACCGTATCACCACTACCGCACAATAGTGCGCTCACGACCAAATCAGTCGACAAAGCGAACCTATTCTCGGTCGGCGTGAAGGTAGGGGTGGCGTTTGGGTTGTAAGTAAACCACCTATTTGTTTCTCATTCAATATTGAACTACATTTGCATCGTGAAAGATATGGACGAGGGTTTGATGTAACAAAGCATCGCCAATATACCGAATAATAATGCAAAGATGTACAGGACAATGGAAACAATGACAGGTGTACGGTATGAAAAAGACACGCGGGGGCGTTCAAGGTATGTGCGTATTGACCTTGATAAGTGCAGCGTGACAATGGACGAATTACAAGTGCTCTTAAATGAGATTATGTCGAACAAGAGAAATCGGCGTGCCGTTAGTCAGGTGGAAGAAGCACCGCCCTACAATCCGGAGTTTGTCGCCAAGATAAAGCAGTCTGACAAGGATTTCAAAGACGGTAACTATACAGTAAGAGCAATTGAGGACTTATGGAAATAAGATATTCCTCAGAGGCTGAGAAAGACTTGGCGATAATCAAGAAAAGCAGCTCACCGGCTACAAAGAAACGACTTGAACGTATCTTGCAAGATATTTTAGAGCATCCTTATACCGGCTTTGCCAGCCCCGAAGAGTTGAAATATGACTTTGCCGGTAAGTGGTCACGCGAACTCTCAAAGAAAGACCGCGTGATATACAATATTGAAGACGATGCACTTCAACTATATTCATTATTGGGGCATTACACTGATAAATAGATGATAACATCGTTGTCATAATCCGCGCACCACGTAGGTGCAACGACCTACCCGTCATTGCGGGCTTGACCCGCAACCTCCTCAATTACTACATTGGGCGGGTAAAACCCGCCCCTACATTCCTACATTGGGCGCACACACAGGTGCGCCCCTACATTCCTACGAATGAGGGCGACTGCAAATAATCGGGTAATTGGTTGTGGAATGGGAAAAGTTGTTTACCTTTGCGGGGTATTAGTACAATAAATTAAACCATGTTATCATGAACAAAACAGTAACCACCCAAGCCACGCCTGAGAGCGTATGGGCAATCTTGCAAGAAACGGCTCAACTGCAAAAGGAGTACAAGCAGCAGCACGAAAAGTACGCTGCCGACGCAGAAAAACGCTTTAGAGAAGCAGACAAGCGCAGAGAAGAAGAGTCTGCCGAATGGCACGCAAGTTGGAAAAAACTCGAAGAGTATCAGGCAAAGGTGTCGAAGGAGATTAGTGAGATGAGCAAGAATCTCGGCGGACTCGGTCTTCGTATCGGCGAGATTATGGAAACCTTGCTGGCAGCGGGGTCATGGGAAAAGTTTAAAGAGTACAATTACGACTTTGAACGTGCCTATCAACGTGTAGGTATCTACAACGGCAAAGCACGCTTGACTGATGTTGACATATTGCTTTCCAACGGCAAATATGCAATGGCAGTAGAAGTGAAGAATACACTGAATCGTTTTAACGATGTGGATGACCACGTAGAACGATTGGATTTGCTGATGCAATATCCACCTGCCGAAATCAAAGGCAAAAAGGTGATGGGTGCAATGGCTTGTGGTGTAGTAGATGACAGAGTCCGCGACTATGCTTTCAGCAAAGGTCTATTTGTGTTGGAACTCACAGGCGATGCAGCAGACTTGGCAACACCACCCGCAAATTTCACGCCACAAGAGTGGATACCCAAATGATGTAGGGGGGGTGACCGCAAATAATCGGGTAATTACTTGTGGAATGGGAAAAGTTGTTTACCTTTGCGGCGTATAGAGCAGATAAATTTAATCATTATAATTATGGAAACAACAGTACCAACACAGGTCATGTTTGAAAGCGTACATGCAACTCTGGACAGAATAGCAGAACGTCAAGAAGCATTTGAGAAACTGCAAGAGAAAAACGCTGCCGAGTGGCACGCACGTTGGAAAGAGATGTCGAAGGAGATTGGTGGTATATCCAACAATAACGGCTATTTTGCCGAAGAGTACTTTATCAATGCCTTGCAAAAGAAAAAGACATTCGCAGGCATACGATACGACTATGTTGACCCCAATATGAAACATCGTCTGGGCAATGTACAGGACGAATTTGATATTGTGATGTTCAACGGCTCATCCATTGCTATTATTGAGATAAAGTACCGCGTTCAGCTTGATTTTTTGACTACACTTACCACCAAAAAAGTGGAAAACTTCCGCACGTTGTTTCCCTATTATGCCAAGCATAAAATATATTTGGGCATTGCTAGTATGTCGTTCAACAAGAAAGTAATCATGGGGGCAAAGAAACTCGGCATCGGCATGCTGAAGCCGCAAGGCGATACCTTAGAGTGCGATACGGAACATATAAAGGCATATTAGCCCCTGCCGGACAGAATACTCAGTAAGACATTTTTGCGTTTGTGTGTGTGAAAATTTAGTACTAACTTTGTCGTGGCAAATTCACAACGATTGCTTTATTGCACCAAAGTTAGTGACTTTGTTCAAACAGCCAAGTCATTGCAAGTCGTTGTAGGTGTTTAATTACAGATTTTAGGGTATGTTATCATTATTGGGAGCGTTATTTATAGATTGGGATGTAGATCCGGTTATTTTTTCCGTCACGAGTAGTATGAAAATACAGTATTATGGTGTACTTTTTGTGCTCGCTTTTGTGTGTGGTTATAAGGTGCAGGAGCGCATGTTTAAGTCCGAAGGGATACGGATGGAGTGGTTGGATAAACTGATAATTTATGTAGCGATAGCCACGATTGCCGGTGCCCGCTTGGGTCACTGTCTATTTTATGATTGGGACTATTTTAGTGAGCATCTTTTAGAGATTTTTCTGCCTGTACGCTTTGAGCCGCATTATGAATTTATCGGTTATAGAGGGTTGGCAAGTCATGGGGCGGCAGTTGGAATTATTGCTGCCTTGTGGTATTATTCCAAGAAAGTATCGAAAAGGTCTATTTTCTGGGTCTTGGATCGTGCCGTGATACCAATAGCACTATCCGGTTTTTTTATCCGCATGGGCAATTTGATGAACTCGGAGATTGTCGGGAATGTGACAGAAATGCCTTGGGGTTTTCGATTTCTACTGGCAGACGGACCAGCAGCGCTTCCACGTCATCCGGCGCAGTTATACGAATCTCTATGGTATTTGCTTAGTTTTGCGATACTTTTATGGACGTATTGGAAAACAGATTTGAAAAGCCGTAAAGGTTTTTTGTTTGGTATGTTTTTACTCCTCATTTTTGCGTTTCGCTTCTTTGTGGAGTACCTCAAGGAGCCACAGGAAGCTTGGGAAGTTGAGATGAGGCTGAATATGGGAATGGATATGGGGCAGTTGCTTAGCATTCCATTCGTGCTTGTTGGCGTTTGGATGTTATTTAGGAATAGGAAAAGAACAGTATAATATGGGATTTTAGAGGATATTAAAGAGAATGTGCGCAAGCATTGGAAGAAAAAACAGTATAATATGGGATTTTTAGAGACTATTAAAGAGAATGCACGCAAGCATAAAAAGAGAATTGTGCTGCCAGAAGGGTCGGAAGAACGGACTATAAAGGCTGCTGATGAGATTATTGCGCAGGATTTTGCAGAAATCACGCTGATAGGTGATATGTTTGAGATAAAGGCCTTAGCTGAAAAGTTTGGTTTGAAGCATATTAGCAAAGCGAAAGTCGTCAATCCTGCTAATTATGACAAAAAAGAGGCTTACTCTGATTTGTTGGTGGAGTTGCGCAAAAGCAAAGGGATGACTAAGGAGGAAGCCTTGCGTTTGGCGAGTGACCCATTATATATAGGTGTGTTGATGATTAAAAGCGGTGATGCGGACGGGGAAGTTGCCGGTGCGAACAATGCCACCAGTGACGTATTGCGACCTGCTTTGCAGATTGTGAAAACCGAGCCGGGTGTTTCTGTTGTTTCCGGTGCTTTCTTGATGCTAACAAATAAAAAGGAATTTGGCGATAACGGACTGTTGGTTTTTGCCGACTGTGCCGTTTCTCCCAGCCCTACAGCAGAAGAATTGGCGCAAATAGCGGTTGTTACTGCACGCACAGCGAAAAACATTGCTCACATCGAGCCGCGTGTGGCGATGCTTAGTTTTTCGACAAAAGGTTCTGCCAAACATGAGAGGGTTGACAAGGTGACAAAAGCGACGGCTTTAGCCCGCGAGATGGCTCCGACACTCGCTATTGACGGTGAGTTGCAGGCTGATGCTGCCATCATTGACTCTGTTGCCAATCTCAAAGCTCCGGGCAGTTCGGTTGCCGGTAAAGCGAATGTGTTGGTATTTCCGAGTTTGGAAGTGGGCAATATCAGCTACAAATTAGTGCAGCGTATTGCCGGCATTGAAGCAATAGGTCCCATTTTGCAAGGAATGGCTGCCCCTGTTAACGATTTATCGAGGGGTTGTTCTGTTAACGATATAGTGAATATGGTTGCCATCACAGTCAATCAGGCTGCTGGCATTGGAAAATAGCACATACAAATTTATAATACTATGACTACGAAAAAATCTACCGAAACGCCCCTCATGCGGCAATATTCCGAGATGAAGGCTAAATATCCTGACGCTCTTATGCTGTATAGGATGGGGGATTTCTATGAGACATTCGGCACCGATGCCATCTTGACTGCCAAGATTTTGGGCATCACCTTGACAAAGCGTTCCAGTGGTAATCCGGGTGCCGTTGAATTGGCCGGTTTCCCCCACCATGCCTTGGATACCTATCTGCCAAAATTAGTGAGAGCCGGTCAGCGCGTGGCTATATGCGACCAACTTGAAGACCCTAAAAAGGCTAAAAACATCGTCAAACGGGGAGTTACAGAACTCATCACTCCTGGTATGTCGTATAATGAGTGTGCGTTAGACACCAAAACGAACATCTTTCTTGCTGCCGTCTATAGGGGAAATTCCGGTAAAGACACCTTAGGCTTATCTCTGCTTGACCTTTCCACGGGGGAATTTCTGACAACCGAAGGCGATAAATTGACCATCGACAAGCTATTAAACAGTTTCCAGCCGAAAGAAGTCATTTATCCACGTGGCAAAGAGGATGCTTTCCAGTCGGCGTTCGGCACCAAATTTTATACATACCCCTTAGAGGAATGGTTTTTTGAATACGAATCTGCCAAAGACAAGATACTCAAGCATTTTGGCACGTCCTCGTTGAAGGGTTTCGGTATTGAGCATTTCATTCAGGGAATATCTACTGCCGGTGCCATCCTCAGCTATTTAGAGCAGACGAAGCATGACATGATAAGCCATATCACGTCGATATCGCGTATTGACGAATCAAACTACGTGCTCTTAGACCGATTCTCACTGCGAAACCTCGAAATACTGCAATCCACTCACGAAGGAGGTAGTTCTTTGGCGGATATTTTAGATCGCACCGTCACCCCAATGGGTAGTCGGATGTTGAGACGCTGGATTGGTATGCCCCTAAAGTCGATAGAGGAAATTAATAAACGACTGAGCATCACGCAAACGCTCATTTCTCACGAAACGGAACGTTTAGACTTGGCAACCTTGTTGCGCAATATTGGCGATTTGGAGCGTTTGGCTTCTAAGATTGCCTCGTCAAGGTGCACACCACGAGAAATGGTGCAGTTGCAAGTCGCCTTATCCTGTGTACCGAACTTCAAATCAATCTGTGCGAATATCGCAAATCAAGACCTGACATTGCTTGTAGAAAATTTGGAGGAGTGCACC
The DNA here is from genome assembly GCA_025999735.1 of Bacteroidia bacterium. Classification (GTDB taxonomy): domain Bacteria; phylum Bacteroidota; class Bacteroidia; order Bacteroidales; family Marinifilaceae; genus JAISHE01. The sequence continues at coordinate 9,922 of BNXR01000065.1, forward strand.
GCATTGTCTGAAAAAATCCGCGTTACGCTAAGAGAGAATGCCCCGCATGCTGTCAATAAAGGGATGGTTATCAATGTCGGTGTCAATGCTGAATTGGACGAGTTGCGTGACATTCGCGAAAATGGGAAAGAGTTGCTGCTTGCCATGCAACAGCGTGAAATTCAATCTACCGGTATTCCTTCCTTAAAGATAGGCTTTAACAATGTTTTCGGGTATTATATTGAGATAACGAATGTGCACAAGGACAAAGCCCCGGCCTCGTGGATAAGGAAGCAGACATTGACAGGCGGCGAGCGGTATATTACGCCGGAACTGAAAGAATATGAGGATAAAATTCTGGGTGCAGAGGATAAAATAATAGAAATCGAAACGCAACTTTTTGATTCTCTGTTGGCAGAAGCTTGTTCTTTTATTCGGAAAATACAGTTGAATGCCAGAATTTTAGGAAGTTTAGACACGTTGATTTCTTTTGCGGAAGTATCTATTCAAAACAGATACAGTGCTCCAATCATCAACGAATCGGGTATCATTGATATTAAAGGCGGTCGGCATCCGGTCATTGAACGTCAGTTACCAGCAGGTGAGGAGTACGTTACAAACGACATCTTTCTTGACAACGAACAGCAGCAAATTATCATCATCACAGGCCCGAACATGTCGGGGAAGTCTGCCTTGCTTCGACAAACGGCACTCATCGTCATCATGGCACAGGCAGGCTGTTTTGTGCCCGCCGTATCTGCCGAGATAGGGTATGTAGATAAAATTTTCACGCGGGTAGGGGCTTCCGACAATATTTCGCAGGGTGAATCTACCTTTATGGTTGAAATGAATGAGGCTGCCAATATATTAAATAACATTTCCGACCGTTCCTTAGTACTGTTTGACGAATTGGGTCGCGGTACTTCTACCTACGATGGTATTTCTATCGCTTGGGCGATTGTTGAGTACCTGCACGAAAATCCGAAACGCCGTGCCAAGACACTTTTCGCCACCCACTACCACGAAATGAACGAGATGGAGCGCACCTTCAAGAAAATAAAGAATTACAATGTCTCTGTTAAGGAGCTTAATAATCAAGTAGTATTTCTGCGCAAACTCGTGCCTGGTGGTTCCAACCACTCCTTTGGTATCCAGGTTGGTCGCATGGCCGGTTTGCCTTTATCTGTGACCAAGCGTGCAGAAGAAATCTTGAAACAATTGGAAAAGGATAGAAACAAAGATGTAGGCAACAAAAAAAATATAGAACCGATTGTAAAGGAAGGGGTGCAACTCAGTTTCTTCCAGTTGGACGACCCTGTTCTCATGCAAATACGGGATGAGATAGCAGGTCTTAACGTGAATAATTTAACGCCCATTGAGGCATTAAACAAATTGAACGACATTAAAAAGATAGTTGGAATATGACAGATTGCACCATAGGAGGCAGTAGGTTATCGTAAATTTTGGTGCTTTGCTCTAATAAATAAATGTTTTTTCATTGCACACACTTGGGAATCTCGAAATTTTGAGCTAATTTTGCAGCGGTTTTGAATTTT
>BNXR01000066.1 GCA_025999735.1 Bacteroidia bacterium
TTCATTCTTTTTCTTTTTGGATACACCCTCAACCATCACTTCAAATGTCTGACCTACATCTTTTTGGTTGCTTTCTAAGGATAATTTTTGTTGAAGCTCTATCAATTCTTGCAAGCGATGACTTTTTGTGGCTTCATCAATATTGTCGGGTAGTTTCTTGGAAGCAATGGTGCCAGGACGTTCGGAATATTTGAACATAAATGCCGAGTCAAAACCGATTTCCTGCATCAATTCCAATGTCTGCTGGTGGTCTTCCTCACTTTCGTTATGAAAGCCAACGAAGACATCGGTTGATATGCCACATTCGGGGATGATTTTGCGGATGGCAGTGATACGCTCAATATACCATTCTCGCGTATATTTGCGGTTCATGTTCTTCAATACGGAGTTGCTACCCGATTGCATCGGCAGATGGATGTGCTTGCAAATCGTGGGATGCGTGGCGATAGTTTGTAATATCTCGTCGCTCATGTCTTTGGGGTGAGAGGTGGCAAAACGGATGCGCATTTGCGGTGCTGCCTTCGTCACTAAATCCAATAATACTGGAAAATTAACGACCCTATCGCCGTCTTTGTATAGGTATGAATTTACATTTTGTCCCAAAAGTGTTACCTCGCGATAGCCGTTTGCCCACATATTGATGACCTCATTGACAATGCTCTGGGGACTGCGACTACGTTCACGACCACGTGTATAGGGTACAATGCAGTAGGTGCAAAAATTGTTGCAACCGCGCATGATGGTCACAAAGCCTGAAATCGTGGTGGTATCAATGCGGGCGGGGCAAATGTCTTTATAGGTTTCCGTTTCGGAAAGTTCAATGTTGATGGCTTTTCCTTCTTTGGACGCCTTTTCAATTAACAGGGGCAAGTCCATATAGGCATCCGGTCCAACTACGATATTGACATTTTTTTCTATTTCAAAAAGCCTTTCCCCCATTCGCTCCGCCATACATCCCATCACGGCGATAAGGAGTTTGCTATTCTTCTTTTTATATTCGTTAAATCCCTCAATACGCCCCTTCACGCGCTGTTCAGCATTTTCTCTCACCGAACAGGTGTTTACAAGAATGACATCAGCCTCCTCTTTGTCGGTAGTGAAAATCAGTCCATTGGCTTTTAATATAGCGGCAACCACTTCGCTGTCAGCCACATTCATTTGACAACCATACGTTTCAATATAAAATTTCCTTTTGTTCATATTCATTGCCCAAAGGGCTATTTAAGAATGTAGAAATTTAGGAATGTAGAAATTTAGAAATTAATTTCTACATTTTTTACATTTGCCCAAAGGGCTAATTCCTTGCTACCCGTCCGTCATTGCGGGCCTGACCCGCAACCTCCTCTGCTTTCGATACGCTACGTCATTTCTACATTGGGCGGGCAAACCCCGCCCCTACATTCCTACATTTCTACATTATTGTATGAGGCACCTAACCGAAGGACAAAAGTACGAATTTTTTTAGGAGCGTGATACCCTAACTATTGAAAATATACCATATTTGTGGTATTTTGAGAAAATAAATCTCATTATACCTTTGTCCTCGTTTGTGTAAAATAAAATATCGTAATATTGAAAAATTTATTGAAAAGTTCGTTGAAATTTATTTTGTTATTTACCGTATCGCTTTTATCTTGTGGAGCTTTTGTTCAAGGACAGAACCTAAAAATAAAAGGTCGGGTAATTGATAAGAAAACCCAAGAGACTTTGATTGGGGCAACTATTTATGTGGTCAACGAAAAAACCGGTACTGTAACTGATATAGACGGGAATTTTATAATTGAGCCTCAATCCTTTCCTGCCATTCTTTCCGTTCAATATTTGGGTTACAAAACATTGGAAGTAAACGTTCCTGTAGCAACCGGTGCCCTCACGATTTCTCTTACCGAAGATGCCGGTGTGTTAGACGAAATGGTAGTGATTGGCTACGGTACGCAACGGAGAAAGGAACTTACAGGCTCGGTGGCAACCATTTCGCAGTCGGTTTTAGAACATTCGGGCACATCGTTCGATGCTGCATTAGGCGGTGCGGTAGCCGGATTGAATGTGACACAGGCATCAGGACAACCCGGCGCAAGTTCTTCTATCCGCATCCGTGGCGGCAATTCCGTTTATGCCAGCAATGAGCCGCTTTACGTAATAGACGGAATCATTTACAATCATAGTACCGGTAGTATGAAGACATCGATAGGTGCTTCGTCAGGTCTTTCCCAAGGCACCATTGAAAGCACCATCAATCCGCTCTCATCCATTAATCCTTCGGATATTGAATCCATAGAAGTATTGAAAGATGTATCGGCAACAGCTATTTTCGGTTCACGGGGTGCGAATGGTGTTATCATCGTTAGCACTAAAAAAGGACTTAGAGGAAAAGATGTGATTAATTATAGATTCACGACCGGATGGAGCACCCCTGCCAAGCGTTTGAACTTGATGAACGCGCAAGAGTGGTCAAAATTGCAAATAGACCATTATGGTAACAAGGGCAACCTGACAGGAGACTATTTAGCGCAAATCGGTAAAGGCTACGATTGGCAAAAGGAAGTTTTGCAAACAGGATTCAGTCAGAATCATGAATTATCGGTCATCGGCGGTAACGAAAAAACGAAGTATCTTATCTCCGGAAATTACGCTGATCAGGACGGAATTGTACTGAACACAGGTTTTAACCGGTATAATTTTCGGATAAATATTGACCGCGATTTGTATGAGAACTTGACAGTAGGCGGCACCGCAACTTACGGTAAAAGTGCTCAAAGTAGTCTTGCTACAACCACTCAACCGGAAGGAGCCAATTCAACGCCTTTTCAAGATGGCATTACCAACCAGTTGACTTATGCCCTATTTATGCCGCCAACGGTGCCTATTTACAATAGCGATGGCAGTTTCAATAACAAAAATCCGTGGGAGAGTTCGCACTTTTCACTCAATGGCGTACAAGTAAACCCCGTATCGGATTTGAAAAATAGTGTTGCCGAATCTGTCAACCAATCACTGATGTCAAACTTTTATGCTCGCTATACCATCCTCAACGGATTGACGGCAAAAGTCACTTTATCGACCGACCAAAACAACATCACACAAAACTATTTTGCACCTTCCACTTCCGGTCTTGGATTGATGGAAGGAGGGGTAGGTTCTATCGGAAAAATAGACCAAGAAGTATGGCAAACAGATGCTATTCTCGAATTTTCCAAGAAATTCAACTACGCCCATTTTCTCAATATCATGGGTGGATACACCTACCAAAAAACACAATATATCTATCAATCAACAACAACCAGCCAATATGCTGACGAAACACGGAAACATCATGATTTGGCAGCCGGAGAAAAAGACTATACACCTGTGAATGGCATTATCGATTCGGATTTAAAATCCATCATCGCCAGAGCAAACTACTCCTTGCTTGAAAGATATAATCTGACAGCGACCTTGCGTGTTGATTATTCCAAAAAATTAGCGGTAGGAAAGCGTTGGAATCCATTTCCTTCTATAGGCTTTTCGTGGAACATGGATGAAGAGCCTTTTTGGGAAAAACAATCTATTGTAAATAGTCTAAAACTACGCCTCACAGCAGGCAAAGTGGGCAATCAGGATATTGACGACTATTTGTTTTTGACAACATATAAAACACAGCGTTACGGCGGACACGTTGTGTCTCAGATGAATAACTTTGGAAATGACGACCTGAAATGGGAAACAACCAACCAATATAATGCAGGTATAGATGCCGGACTATTCGATAAGCGTTTAAATCTGATTGCTGATGTTTATTACAAAAATACATCCGACTTGCTCTTGGATCTTCCCACTCCACTCGGCTCTGCGGTTACTCACCAAATGGTAAACGCAGGGAACGTGATTAACAAAGGTGCCGAATTGGGCGTAAATGCTGTTTTGATACAAAACCAAAATTTTAGTTGGAATATGGCAGCCAATATTGCTCGCAATATCAATACGATAACGAATATGAGTACTTCGGATGGCACGACTGATCCGGAGCATAAGGAACTGATATACAGAGAAGGTAGCTCACTCGGCTCATTTTACGGATTTGTATTCGATGGTATCGTGCAAGCCGATGAAGACCTCTCCCAATTGCCAACAGTCAATCATGCAACGCCAAAGCCCGGCGATGCTAAGTTTGTTGATAAAAAGAAAGACGGCAATATTGATATAAATGACCAAGTAATCATTGGTAGCATACAGCCCGATTTTATTTATGGCTTCAATTCCTCGCTTGCCTATCGCGATTTTGATTTGTTTGTATCCTTCCAAGGCTCGCAAGGTAATGAAGTATATAACTCGCTACGTATGCATTTAGAAAGTCCAAATAGCAGTTACAATGTTTCTACCGCTCTGCTTGATGCCTGGACACCTACTAATCCGTCCAATCAAGTGGCAAAAATAGGTGAATCTCAATGGAAATACACTGATAGTCGCTACTTAGAAGATGCTTCCTATTTTCGACTCAAAAATATAACGTTGGGTTATACCATAAAAGTAGAGGTTGCCCCAGTCACAGCCAGAATATTTGTGACAGCGCAAAACTTGTTTACACTGACGGGCTACAAGGGTTACGACCCCGAAGTGGTAAGCGGCGTGGATATGGGTGCATACCCCACAGCACGTACGTTCTCAATGGGGGCGAGTATCACCTTCTAATTTTTTTTATTCACACGCTTGGAATCCCGTAATTTTCATGTACTTTTGCACGCTATCGTTTTTGTAAAAGTACATAAAATCTAACATTATGGAAGAAGAATTGTTTGGAAATGGAGTAGGAGTAAGGGAAAAATGTAATGTCGTTATGCCTGAATTTGTTGTTCCGGATGGATATATGACTCTTGAGGAGAGTAGGAGACTATGCCATGAAATGATAAGAAAAATCTATGAAGATGACACAATATGAGTGCCATCATCAGGAGAAAAGCACATTTTAAAATAATCCGCTTTTATTACAATGCTGCAAAAAAGTGGAAACATGCTTGGAGCATGGAAGATTCTCATAGGTATATTGATAAAGTTCATGATGAAGCATATAAAGTTGGAACACAATTACCTACAAAAAAAGACAGTGTCCTCTACAAATGGAAAAATTACAAAGTTGCTTATTCGAAAAAGACAGGGTGGTATTTTGCATTCAGGATTGTAGATGATACTATTTACATCGAAGATGCAGAGAATTATCGCAATATGAGTAAAGCATCTGTCAACTTATAAACCGCCAACTCAATTTCGTCTCAAAGACACAATTTTATCCACTCAACACCCAAGAAAAAAAGGGCAGACACTTAGGTCTGCTCCTACTATGGTTTCTTGTATGTATCGTGTGCATAACAAATCTGAAAAAAATACCACGTTTATGCGATTGACGACCATGATTTATACCCGTACTTTTGTGCCGCAATTAAAAAGCGAGTTCAAATAGTATTTACAAAATTAAAATTAACAAATGAAAAAAAATGTAATTTTTAGGGCTTTAATAGTCCTTTTTGCAGCAAGTTATTTTGCTGCATGTAGTGATGACGATGAGGTAACACAAGGAGGTGGGATTACAACCGTTGAAGATGCAAAAGCATTTGCGCTGATTGATGCAGCATTGCGTCCGTATCAAACGCTTAGTTCCACATTTACTTCACTGATTGACACTCCAGTGGATGGTTTTACCAGTTTCTTGGGTACAGAAGAAGACGACTGTACACTTGCCGCTCGAATTATGATTGAGTACGACAACTTGTATCCTCGCAAAACGTTCAACGCACTTTACCAATCCATTGGTATCGTGAATGATGCTATCAAACAAATCAATGCTTCGAAAGAGGTAACTGAAAATGGCAGAAAGTTGGGAATTGCCAGAGCCAAATTCCTCAGAGGTTTATTCTATTCATACTTGGTACAACTTTGGGGTGAAGTGCCTATTATCCTTGATAATGGTGGTTCATCCACAGACCGTAAATCAATTGATGTGGTTTACGCGCAAATTGTGAAGGACTTGACAGAAGCAGAATTGGATTTACCGGGTTCGGTTGCCACTCCGGTTAACCCGAGCAAAGGTGCTGCCAATACCCTTTTAGCAAGAGTTTACTTAGCATGGGGGAACAATCCGCTTACGCAAGAGCAAGTCACTGCTATCAAAGACGGCAAAACAGACCCTGCTGTTTCGTACAACAATGCTCATTTGGAAAAAGCAGTTGTTTATGCCGACAAAGTGATTAACAGCGGTGTTTACAGTTTATTGAGTGATTTCACCAAAAACTGGGGGCTTGCGAATGAAAGTAGAGGAACCGAGCAAATTTTTACTATCCAACACGAAGGCGATGGCGTTGACCAACAAGGTAACCACCAAGCACACTGCGCGCAACACAATCCTTGGAATGAAGACGAACCACCTCACATTCAACCTGCTCATACTTATGACTGGTGGCCCAATGACGACCCACGTAAGGCATTCTCTGTCTTAACCCAATTAGTAAATCCGGAAGGCGATTCCGTGCACATCTATAACTGGCCTCATAGATTACCGGTAAATGGTAAAGGTGTTGACAGAAGTTATCCTAATGCTGCATATCTTACCCAGTTAAGAAACAATGTGGATAGAATCGAAATTCGCTATGCTGAAGTATTAATCACCAAAGCGGAGGCCCTGGTTCAACTTAACAAAAATATTGGAGAAGCTACAAATTTGGTCAACCAAATTCGTGCAAGAGCTTACGGAAACTCTAGCCACGATATTGCCACCGTTACGTTGAAAGACGTACAAGACGAATGGGAATATGAATTTCAATACGAACAACACCGTTGGTTGAACCTTACCCGTTGGAAAAACTTGATTTCAACAGTTACCACGTTGGTTCCGAAGTACACCTACTACGATTTGAAATTCGCAAATCCAGATGCGGTTGTAACACAAAACGGAATTGAACACACAGTAGGTCCTGTATTCGCAAGATACCACAAACACCTGCAAGGCAAAGTTGCTAACATTCGTGGACGTAACTACCGCTTCCCGATACCTCAAAGTGCCACGTTCGCGGACTTAGGCATTAGACCACAAAATCCGGGATACGCAGAACCCGTAGGAAGATAAGATAACATGTCGTGATTATTGAAAGTTAGTAATTGAGAATAATTGAGAGTTGAAAAATTTCGGCTCTCAATTATTTGTTTTTATTACAACAACGTACTATAACAAGAACAACACGTAAAATATACCGTATTTGTGGTATTTATACAAAGTAAAAGATGTACTTTTGTACTTCTTAATAGACTTTATAAAAAAAATGATGATGAAAATAAGGATGACACTAATTAGCGGTTTCATTTTCTTGCTTTTTTTAACTCCGGTGTTTGCACAAAAGGCAATAAGCAAAGACATTATCCTTAAAAAAGTGGAGAGTGTCGATTCTTACATCCGGAAAGAGCGAGGCTATTTGCACGAAAATCCCGAAGTATCGGGCAAAGAAGTAAAAACAACGGCTTATTTGCAGGCGGAAATTACCAAACTCGGCTTGCCGATAACCCAAGTGCCGGGCACCGGCTTTTATGCCGTACTTGACACCAAAAAGCCCGGTAAAACCATTGGTTTACGTACCGATATTGATGCACTCCCTATCCCCGAAAGCGAAGTCAATTTGAAGCAGAAAAAGCAGCATATATCCAAAAATGCTGGAGTCTCGCACGCTTGCGGACACGACGGACATATAGCGACCCTGCTTGGTGCAGCAAAAATCCTCACTGAACTGAAAGAGCAACTTCGCGGAAAAATCATTTTTATTTTTGAAGAAGGCGAAGAAACCGGTTCTGGTATTGATGCGATGATAGAAGCCCTGAAACCCATTCATTTTGATGCCATTTACGGCAATCACCTCAAATCGAATTTGGCCACCGGCAAACTGTTCATTCGTGAGGGAGCAATCATGGCGGGTACCGGTACGGTAGCTTTCGATGTGATTGGACGAGGCGGTCATGCCTCACGCCCCGACCTTTCCATCAATCCTGTTTTTGCTGCCGCCAACATTCTGACGGGCATTTCCATTGCGTGGAACAATCAATTGGACATTACCAAAACCGTAACGCTGGGTATCACGCAGATACAAGGCAGCGAGGTTTACAACGTAATTCCCAATAAGGCTTTTGTGGGCGGCACTATCCGTTTTTTCGACAAGCAAGAGGCTGAAAAAAGTTTTGAGGTCATACGGAAAGTGAGCGAAAATATCGCTGCTGCTCATCATTGCACGGTTCAATTTCACGACCGCAACGGCATTTATCTCTATCCGGTGCTCAATGATCCGGAATTGACGCAATTTACCCGTGAAGCTGTCAAAGAAATCTACCCTGATCGGGTAGTTACCGATGACAAATATATATGGTATGCAGCCGAAAGTTTCTCCAAATACAGTCAATTGGCACCGACCGTGTTTGTCTTTCCCGGTATCAAAAACGAAGAATTGGGAAGTGGAGCCGAACATCACAACGACCAATTCGACATGGATGAAGATGCCTTGCAATATGCAACGGGTGCTATGGTGCAGTTTGCAGTGAAATATTTAATTTTTTTATAAATTTGCTACATCAAATCAATGGCATTTGTGGTTTTAATCCGCGAGGATTTGGCTACATTTGAAACAGAAATATGGATGAAATATGATACGATTTCAGTACAATAAAACATCTTTACAAGCACTTGATAAGCAGCTCAAAATGCGTATCAGGGCTTTGCCGACGATTAAAAATAAGGAATCAGCCCTGCGTGCAGAGGTGAAAAAAACAAAGGTACTCACCGATGAATTTGACCGTAAAGTGGCACAGGCATTGGATGCCTTGAGCGAACTGTTGCAGCTCTATGATGAGTATCGCCCCGAGTTGCTGAAAATCAAAGATGTCACCCTGTCGGTGAAGAAGATTGCCGGTGTGAGGACACCTGTACTGGAAACGGTAGAATATGAGGTGGCGAATTTCTCCATGTTCAATGCACCGGGTTGGTTTTTGGACGGCATTGAGCACCTGAAAGAGGTGGTCAATATCGTCTTGGAACGTGAATTGATTGTCAAAAAGATGCTTTTGCTGGACCAAGCACGGAAAAAGACGACGCAAAAGGTAAATTTGTACGAGAAAGTGCAGATACCGGGATTTGAAGGAGCTATTTTAAAGATTAAACGCTTTTTGGAAGACGAAGAAAACCTTTCCAAATCATCACAGAAAATTGTAAAAACAAAAAGACAAAGCGCATGATAATACCCATGAAAAAGCTATCCTTATTGATATTCTACCAAGACTATCAATCATTTCTCGAAAAACTTCGGGACATAGGGGTCGTTCATGTTCATGAAAATAAAGAACGGGCAGCCAAGGATGAACTATTACATTCTAAGTTGCTTGTTATAAAGCAGTTGAACGGAATGATTCAACGACTTCACTATATCCAACCACAAGCTCAGACGGGCTATCCTGACAAGCTCGACAACGTGGATAAATTGAACAACTTGGACAATTTAAACAGTTTGGACAATTTGGACAACATTCCTGATGAACAGCTCGAAGCACATTTGCAAGAAAAATTCCAACGTCAGGAACAAGTCACGCAGCAGTTGAGCCTTGTGCAAAAGGATATTTCCATATTTGAACCTTGGGGCGATTTTTCACGAGACCTGCTTACCTCCTTAGAGACTGCCGGTTGCATCGTTCGCTTTTTCTCTGTTCCTGAACAGAAATTTAAGTCGGAATGGGAGGAGCAAGTAGAAATTATTCCCATCAGTGAGCACAATGGGCATCGCTATTTTGTGACCGTCACGGATGTTGAGGCGCGACAGAACACACAGACCACGTCTCTACCCGAAATAGAAGCAGAACAATTTTATTTTCCAAAAAGGACAAAAGAAGAGTTGTTGGAGCTGAAGCGGCAGTTACAGCAAGAGCATGAGGAGATTACTCGCTATTTGGACAACGTGGCCGCTGTTGGCATCGCACGCTTAGAACACTACCGAGAGGCAGTATCCGAAATCACCGATGAGCTGAATGTGAAAGATGCGGCGGCGACCTTTGTAGAAGAAAAAATTATTGCCTTAGAGGGCTGGTTTCCAATCACTCGTGAAGCCGATTTAAAGGGATTGCTTGCCTCTGAGGATGTTTATTATGAGATTTCAAATTCTAAAAAAGAGGAAGATGTCCCTGTATTGCTGAAAAATGGCAAGTTCAGCAAATTGTTTGAGCCGATAGGTGATATGTACGATTTGCCCAATTATCGGGAATTAGATTTGACGGCTTTTTTTGCACCCTTTTTCATGCTCTTTTTCGGATTATGTATGGGGGATGGGGGTTATGGCTTGCTGATATTGTTGATTTGTGTGCTCTTCAAGCGCAAAGTTCCCGCAGCGATGCAGGGTTACCTCAAATTGGGGCAATTTCTAGGTGGGGCGACCATCCTTGTCGGCATACTGACAGGTTCGTTTTTTGGTATTTCCTTGGATGCCGTGACATGGCCGTGGCTACAAGGTGTGAAGCAGTACTTTATAACGCAAGCCAATTACGGGCACTATTTCAGCAACTATAATCCGATGATGTTTGTTGCCTTCGCTTTCGGTGCCGTGCAAATCCTTTTCGCCATGTGCTTGAATGTCGCCAAAATCAGCAAACAGCACGGTTTTAAATACGCCTTATCGGAAACGGGATGGGTGGTTTTACTTGTGACCCTGATGCTTACCTACGGACTGCCGTATTTTGGAATACCCTTATCGCCGGTCTGGACGTACATTGGTTACGGATTGATGAGTATATCTGCGGCGGCGATTTGCTTTTTTAATTCCCCTGATAAGAACATCTTTGTCAACATCGGTATGGCTCTTTGGGGCACATACAACATGGCGACCGGCTTGTTAGGGGACATCCTCTCTTACGTGCGATTGTTTGCTTTAGGCTTGACAGGCAGCATCTTAGGTAGTGTCTTCAATATGATTGCCATAGATATGACGGCTTCATTGCCTTTTGTGCCGAGGTTTGTGCTAATGTTACTTATTTTATTGGTGGGGCACACGTTGAACTTAGCCATCGCGATGATAGGTGCTTTCGTGCACCCGATGAGATTGACGTTCGTAGAGTTCTACAAAAATGCAGGATTTGAAGGCTTAGGGAAAAGGTATGCACCGTTTCGGAAAAGAACGGTGTAAAAAGTGGATGCAACAGCGGCGAAGCCGCTGTTGCATCCACTAAAAACTACCATGCGTATGTCATTCTGAGCGTAGCGAAGAACCTATTACGCTTTTCAAAGGATTCACCTACTGGCGCGGCTTCGCCGCTGTTGCATCCACTAAAAACTACCATGCGTATGTCATTCTGAGCGTAGCGAAGAACCTATTACACTTTTCAAAGGATTCACCTGCTGGCGCGGCTTCGCCGCTGTTGCAT
>BNXR01000067.1 GCA_025999735.1 Bacteroidia bacterium
GCTGCTGAGGACATCAAAAATTCCGCTTCCAAGGCATTATTGCCTATTGACACCCTGATGTCGCCCCACACAGAACAGTCGTAAACATCCGTTGCTTCCAAGTAGTATGTATTTTCCTCTGTAACAGTCAGATAACGTTCATTGGAAATGGTTCCTGCATCGGTAAACCAGCGGTAGGCAACATAGTCTTGGCCGTCTAAGATGGCTTTGTTTCCTGGACACATCGTGAAATCTTCGCCCAAGCTCATTTCTAAGCGGGCAGGCTCGTTTAGGGTGATGTGTTTTTCAACCGTACAGCCGTTTTTATCGGTCACCCGCACCCAATAATCCCCTTTTGTCAGATTGTCAATATCGGGAGTGCTGGAACCGTTCGACCACAGGTAAGTATATTCTTTTGTACCGCCGACGGTCTCCGTACGTATATAGCCATCGGCGTGACCGCCACAGTGTGGCTCTTGGATTTTTGAAAAGTGTAAACGCAAGGAATCAGGCTCTGTCAAGGTAAATTGCGTTTCATACGAACAAGCGTTTTGGTCGGTCACGCGCACACTGTAATCGCCCTTTGGCAAATTGTCAGTATCGGGAGTGGTGGCTCCGTTTGACCAGAGGTAGGTGTAATTACCTACACCGCCCGAGCCTTCCACTTGTATGTGCCCATTATGCTCACCGAAACAACTTGGATTTTGAAGTGCTGATAAGCGCAGTTTCACAGGCTCCGGTTGCTTGATGTCGAAATATTTTGTTGTGGTGCAATGGTTTGTATCCGTGAGGGTCACAAAATGTTGTCCCTTGCGGAATTGCTCGGCAAACTCTCCCACTGCTCCATTCGACCAGGTGAGTGTGTAGGGAGCGTAAGGCGTTGCAGGTGTGACGTTTGTCACTTGGGCCGTACCTGTAGCATCATCGTAACACAAGACATCGGAACTTTGTATGTCGGCAATCAGCGGACGGGTGGAAGCATTGATTTGTTGGTCCATGCGGTTGGTGCAACCGTTATAATCTGTTATATCCAATCGATACACTCCGTTTTGTTTCAAATCGGTAATCGTCGAATCGGTACTTATTTCTGTACCGTTAAAGTCTCTCCAACGGTATTGCACAGGCTTTGTACCACCTTGAACGCTAACGCTTATTTTTCCATTGTCGCTATTACAAAGGGAATGGATGACCTCGCTTTGGATAGTCAGGGCTTCCGGCTCGGGTACATTCACTTCCAAAGTGTCCTGTTTGCTGCCGGCGACATCTTTAAATACAAAAGTATGCACACCGGCACGTAAATTTGTTGTTTCATTGCCTTGTATCCACCGTCCCACAGAGGGTTCCATGAACGAATAGGGGGCTGTACCGCCGATAATATCAAAGACAATGCGCCCATCGGCACCGTCCTTGCAGCGCACGCTTTGAATGTGATTTACCCAAGCGTGCAGAACTCCGGGAACGTGGCTTTGACCGCCCGTGGAAGCTTGCTCTCCCTCTTTGTTAAGCGGTACTGTTACTTTTTCGGAGCTAAATTGACAATCCACGCTGTCGCTTGCTTCCAAGTAGTAGTCACCTGCGTAGGTGCTAAAACTCAACGTAGTTGATAGTTGTAGGTCTGTGACGACGAAGCTGCTAATGACCTCACCTGCGGTGTTTTTAAGGCAGACGGTCTTCTTGCCCGACCTGCCACCCTGAACCTTAAAAAAGATTTTTCCGCTCGGGGCATCTTTCACGGTACAAGGGACTATCTCTTCCACCGTAAGCATGAGGGAATCCGGCGTTCCCACTGTCACGGGGTAGGGAGTCGTGGAATGGCAGCCGCCGGCATCCCAAAGCACCACGGAATAGTCGCCCGCAGGTATATTGTCAAATTCACCGTTGAAATTTTGGGACACCCTTTTTTGGGGGCTATCGGAATTTAACAGGTCGTATGTTAACGTTCCTGAATCTGTTCCTTTCGTTGCTATGACTGTTATCTGACCATTATTTTTACCAAAACAACTCACATCACGGATAAAGGGAAGATGTTTTATGGCAGGATTGGTATAACCATTGATATTCAACACCGAACTTGTATCAACGCAACCGTTGAAGTCCGTGATGGTCATAGAGTATTGCCCATCGTAACCACCGTCAAGGTCTCTGAAAAAGACGGTGTCCAACGTCAGCGTGTCGTATTTTGTATAAGGAGTCTCCGACGCACCACAAGAATTTAGTTTGTAGATATAAGGCGCAACGCCGCCCGTGGCTAAGGTTTTCACAATACCATTTTTCAATTCGCAAGTCGTGTGGGTGACGATTGGTTCCGGGAAAATCAATTTTGTGGGCTGTTTAATGGTGTCGGTTGGTGCGTAGGTTTTACATCCACGTGCATCTTCAACGTAATAGGTGTATGTTCCTGCATACAAATTTTCTACGCTTATCCGGCACGTATCGTTGATGGTGGAGTATGGCATGGGGTTGGCTGTTTGTCGGCCGTGGGTCTCCATTTCGTAGGTTTGCTGTTTGAATATGTTAAGTTTGTAAGGGGCGGGAGCGTCAAAAGCAGTACCGCCTGAAATCTTGTAACGTAGTAGTCCGCTTGCATTTCCGTAACATAATACCGGAAAAATGCTGTCACGGGTGAGCATCAGGGAATCCGGCTCCGGAATGTCAATGGTAACCGAGTGAGTGCCATTGTATTTATCTACCACATAAAAGGTTTGTGGGCCTGCAAAAAAGCCGGTGAATACCGAGTCGTTAGTCCAAATGGAGCTGTCTTTACTGTATTTATATTCTCCCCAACCACCTTTGGCAGTGAGTCTTATGGTGTCATCGTTCCAATGTTTGCAGGAAATTGGTTTGGTAATGGTTGCCGTGAGTTTGAGGGTGTCTTGTGGTTCGGGCACCCTTACCTCTATGGATTTTGGGCAGTTGCTTGAATCCCGAACGGTAAGGTGGTAAAGCATTCCATCGCCCGGAGTTCCCTTTAATCCCGCTAATTTAAAGGGATAATTGTTTGTGTTTTCACGATGAGTACTATCGTCGTTGCGTATAAGTAGAGAAAAAGGTTGACCATTGCTACCGGAAACACTGCTAATTTCGATAATTCCGGTCGCCGTTCCTTTGTCGCTAACGGGTGTGACGATGGGCGTGCTTATCGTTATTGAATCTTTTACCGGAATCGTAAAGGAAATCGTAATGTCACAAGAAGTACCATGAATGGAATCTTCAATTTGACATTCATAGTCTCCCGCAACCAAACCTTTAAACATAATTTGATTGCCGGAAATAACGATATTGTCTTGTTCTACAACCCTTTTTTTTACGCTTGCGCGTAATGTCCCTTGTACATTGCCCATTACGAGTGTACAAGTTCCGTTCGCTCCATTGTGGCAAGTTGGAGCTACAGTGTCTTTAGAAAAGATATTCAATTGAAGCGGAGCTTTCAGCGTGACAGGGTGCATGACAATACACTGCTTGCTGTCTTTCACATAGACGGTATGGTTGCCGTTTAAATAACCGGTAACCTCACCATTCCCCTCGTCAAGTCCCGAAATTGTTCTACCGTATTGGTATGGTCTCATTCCATTGCTTGCAGTGACTTTTATCGTCCCATCGTTGCTGCACCATAATGAAGGTTCCTGTGTTACTATATGGGATACGGTTATGGGAGCGGGATAGTTAATAGAAACAGGGAGCGTTTTCGTATTGTCGTGCGCATCCGAAACGATGACGGTGTACGTTCCTACCGAAAAATCACATACCGTGTTTTCTGAAATAGGATTGCCATCTACAGTACAAGTATAACCACCAATTCCCCCCGTAATATTGAATATCTTAATTGTCCCATTACTCGTGTCGCCACTTACCAAATTCGCAGGGTTACAATTTGGGCGCGTAGTTGCTGTGTCAAATTCAATGGGGGCGGGTTGTTTGAGCGTGATGAGTCCATAGTTAGCACGGCAGCCATAACCGTTTTCCACATAAACGTCTGAATATGTACCTTTCGGCAGGTCTATAGTGGCGATGCCATTATAATATGTTCTCCCTGAATGAACAGAAGTTTGAGTGAGAGTGGTTGTTTCACTATATGTTCCCCCTTTTGCATAAATAGTCACACTTGGTGAAGTACTATTGGTCACTGGAATTTTCACACGTCCTTTTGCAGTGGTGGCAGTGCTCTTTATTTGATAATCAAGGACATCAAATTCGTATTCATGACTGCTTAAAGTAAGCGGTAGAATGTCTTCAATGATAAAGCTTATTTGAGATGTACATGGTGTGCCATTACCCGCCCCTTGTGCGTTTTCTATTTTGAATGTATAAAAACCTGGGAGAAATGCTTCTCGAATATGATAATACCCATCACCAGGTTTTGAAATCTTATCCGGATTAGACTCTCCTATCTGATAATTTCCACCAGTGGACCATTCACTTGGTCCATTGACGGTAGTAAAGATATAGTCGCTATTGACTGAATAAGGAATTTTAACTGTTATTGGTGCACCTGCGCAATTAGGATAGTCAATAATTACTTCTTTGCCGGCAGGAAATTCAAATTGTGGGAAATAGTACAAAAAAGGTTCTAAACTGTAACTATATGAAGGTTGCCCATCCAAAAGTGTTTTTGCCGTTCTAAATTTTATAGGTTGTCCTAAACTGACGTGTTGCATTACTTGAGCATACGTAATCGTAGCAGTAGCATTGCTTCTAATGGTTGTTAAGTCACTCCATGTACCATTTTTATCATAAATTTGTAGCTTCGCATAACCTTTCCCATTGTTATAATATGGATCCATTTCGATTTTTATTGAAGGTGTACCACAAGCATAAGGAGTAGTAAGTCCGTCAAATGATACTTTTTTTATTGTCGCGGGGTCATCAACAGTTACGGTATATTTAACATGAAGAGTTCTTTTACAATCTGGCGCAAAAGGAACAGAAGTCTCATCATGAGTCTGCGATACAGTCGCTTCTAAAGTATATTGATATGTGCCTTTTGTATAGCAGACCTCTGAATATACGTACTCATTAGTGGCTGGTTTCCAACCAACAAGTAAATTCATATTAAAACAACTTGGTTTAGAAGTTTCAGAAATCTCATAATCTTTCGGGGCTGTGTAGTTTTCATAAATATCCACCCCTGCGTAAAAAGAGCCAGGATACAGAAACATCCCATGATAGAAGCTATTATCACACCACGTTGAGGATGAATATTTCGTTTCATAGGCCTCTTTTGTGAATTTGATATAATACCGATTATCATTTGCATTTTGAGCAAATACATTACAACACCAACACGCTGTTAATGAAATACTTACTACTTTAAATATTGTTTTCATAACCTTTATTATTAAGCATTTATCGGATTATACTACTATCCTTTCCCTAATAAAAGCAATATTCTACTCTTTTACGCAACGAATTAAAAGGGCGCATACTTTATTGTGAAACGTACCGGTAACTTCCCTTGTAAAAGAGTTGTTAAATATTAATGCACGCCCTTCATCTCCATGCCAACCTTGGGTTTTGGTATAATAGCGTCCTTCATTTTTATAATATATTTTATCGTCTAAGAGCAATCCCGCAGCGGGAAAAAATACAGCATTCCCTGGAACTGTAAAAGTTGCATTGGATGCATTAGGTCCAAACCATGCTCCATTATCTGCTGCTACCCACTTGTATCCAGAAGTGCGCAAATTTTCCAACTCTACATCTGTCGGCAATCTCCATCCTTCGGGACTGGGGTCATTAATCAGTAACCAATCGCTATTTTCGTTAGTACGTTCAGTATCAAATGTAGGATTAACTTCTCCACCAACAATAGCACTATCGTAGCTAACAAATTCAGTATGTCCACCTATGTAATTATAGCCTACTGTTCGGTTAAATTTGTAATATTTTCCCGCGCTACTTGACAAATCAGCAAATGCCCCAAAACCATCCACATTTCTTGTTGCCCATGTAATTCCATTGATTGTTACTCCTACTTCTGTAGATGGTACACCATGTTGAACAATAGTGCCTATTTCCATCAAGTCTCCTGATTTTATTGTGATAATAGCCGAACGGCGAGAATTTGGATTTTGGAGTAAATTTACAGTAATAACCCCATTCCCACTACCGGAAGCAGGTTCGAAAGTACACCAACCTTGTTCCGAAATGTATGCAATTTCAGCTGTCCATGCAACATTACTCGTCACATTTATGGAATGACTACTTGCAGCATTAGTTTCCGGATAAATGAGCGTAGGAGTTATTGATAATGCTGCATCCCCTGCTTTTTGAATAACCGTAACTTTTTCCTGTAATGAACCTGCCTGAATGGTTATTGTAGTCTCACGTTTCGTAATTTGTAAATTTGCCTCTGCTTTCACTTTAATGCTCGAAACAAACTCCCCACTAGTCTTTGAAAGAGTACACCAAGTAGAAGCATCATCAAGGGTAACCGTCCATTTTGTGTTGGAACGTACATTTATGTAACCCTCCAACTGGTCGGTTTCCACTATTTTGCCTGTTTGATCAAAAGTAAATGTGTGTGTGCTAACTGATAAAGTCGGCGCAGGTTCATCTTTCTCGCACGCACCCATCATCATACACATTCCCAGCAACATACAAGCTGCCAACATCATAAATAAATTCCTTGTTTTCATACTCTTTTAATTTTAATTGGTTTATAATTTTTATATTTTAATTTGTTTCTAATTTTCTGTTCACTCTATCAAAGGGCAGACACGTAGTCTACCTACTATTATTCATATTTGTTTACACGTCTTTTTGTCCTGAACTTCAACCCACTACGGGGTTGCTGGGAGGGGGTGGTGTCGTATCCCCGCACTGCGCTTCGCTTGTACGGGGTTATTAAAATTCTACCTCTTCGAGGTAGCAGACACATTCTAATCTTGCTAATCTTTTAATCTTATTAAAATCATGGTTCAAGATAAATCCCGCTTTCCCTGTCAAGACACCGTTTGCGAAAATAGCACCTCAAAAAAAGATTTAGCCTATTTTTATTCGTTTGTGTGTAATCGAAATTTAATGCTAACTTTGCGGTCTTTAAATCATGAAAATAGATAAATTATGGCAACAAAAATGGAAAAGGTCACGAAAAAAGCGAAAACGAGTCAAAAAAACACGAAAGAAACTCCGGTAAAAAAAACGAGGTTTGACCTCATTAAGGAAGCATACCCTGACGGATTAGGATTAACAATCATCGATTGGCGAGCCGCAATGAAATAATTATGAGATACTTAATTGATACAAACATATTATTACTCATGATTGACGATGATAAAACGCTTTTATCAAATGACGTTAGCCATATCATAGGTGATTGTTCCAATTTGCTTTACATTAGTTCAGAGAGCGTGCAGGAATTAATTCACCTCGTTCAAACAAGAAAAATAATTGTAAAAGGTTGGAAAACAGCACAAAACATTATATCCTTTATTGAAGATAATTTGCATATTATCATCAAGTACATCAGAAAAGAACATCTTGCCACTTTTGCCGCTCTTGAGCGTGTAGAAAATCATAACGACCCGAGCGACCGAATCATTATTGCCCAAGCTATTACGGAAAATATTCCGCTCATTAGCAGCGATAGCAAATTTGGTCGCTATCGCAAACAAAAGCTACAACTCATCTATAACAAAAAATAAGGCGCGTAAACAATATGTCAAAGAACGTCTAGCACTATTTCTCACGGTGTTACGGGACAATACATCGTCAGCCCTACGGTTGAGGTGAGGATTTCTTTACCCGGTAACACATAACTCACATTCACAGGATAAGTCCCTTTCAACACTACCGGCGGGAAGTCCGTAGCCAATAATGCAACTTCCTGCTGCGTAATCTGCCCTGATAGTGCCCGCACAGCAATATTTTTCTTTACTTCAAAGAAGTCACGAGCACAGTAATAGGGCAGTGCATAGCGGAAAATCCCTTGTGTATTGTAACCCGAAGCCATGCCCATACTCATTTCATCGGCCGTTAATAGCTTTTCGGGAGTACCGGTCAATATCTCTACCTCCTGTGTTTGAGGCTTTACGTACGTTTGAGACTGATACATTCCTTGATAAAAAGATGTTGTAAACCAAGCTGTTTGAGCTACTTGTGCATCAAAGCGTACCATTTTCGGCTCTCCACTCACCCCTTGAATTTCATACGAATCAAACAGTTCCGGCTCTTTCAGGTTTGTTTTTACATAATGCACAAACGGTTCCAAATAGTCGCGCCACCCCTCTGTTGTCTTGTCAAAAGCCTTTATCTTGTCGCTAAATGTCGCATAATTGCTGCTTCTGAAATGCAAGGCATAAATTTCTTTTTCGCTTAATTGCGTGAGCGTTTCGGTTGCCTTCTGCCGGGTGACCTCTACACCTGACACGCCTTCCGCTGCTGTTGAGATAGCGGCGACATTGCTCTTTACATCCACCTGCGTTGTCAGGGGAATGTTCATTATTGCTACCTTGTAGATTTTGTTTTTTGCGAAATCTATTCCGTCCATCGGAAAATCAATCGCTAAGCGAATATCTGCTACATCGCTGCTTGTGGTGTATGTAAAGGGCTTTTCAAAATTTTTCCCGTTGGCATCGCTGATGCGGATTTTTTGCTCAAAGCCTTCCGGTTTCTCATCCTTGAAAAGGTACTCGTAGTTTTGAGTGACCAAGATGTAGCCATTTTTGTACTCATTGGCGTAGAAATTGTACTGCTTGTTCATCGGGTAACTGTATTTGACGTGCTCCAGTAGAATTTCTTTCGGGCGGTCGCCACTGCGGAAGGTAGCCGTTTTCTCTTCAAACACAGCTTGCCCATTGTCTCCTTTTACATATTCCCATTTGTTATTTATGAATTTCTTGAAACCTACTTTTGCATATACTTCAATGTCCTTTTGGCTTTCAAAGGGGTCGTTCGGTGTCAGAACATAAACGGTGCCATCGCTGCTGTATTTACCCTTGCCGGTGGTCGTTTTACCGCTACTTTTATCCTTTACGCGAAATTCTTCCAACGTAATTTTATAGGTCCCTTTTGTTCCATCCTCCTCGTTGATGGTCATGCTACTCTCAACCGGTATGTTGAATATCGCTTGTGGTGCTGCGAACACGCTGACCTCTTTTTCGCCTGTGCCGGGTGACAGTTGTGCGATGATGTCCTCGCCAAAGGGCGAGCCACCTACTAATTTACATTTGTCGCCCACTTCAAAGTCAAAATTACAGTTGCCCTTTACCAAACCACCCAATACGTTAAACTGTCCGCCAACCGCACCCGCAAAATAGAGGGGATTGGGACCTGCACCTTCCAACAAGGCACTCGTAGAAAGGCTCAAGATGTCAAAGTTCTTTTGACTGCCGAAAACTTTCACTCCCATGCCAATAGAACCCTCCACGTACGCCCATGCTTGTCCTTGTGCATACCAACCATTGATACCGGGCGTTCCCGATATACCGGCACAGGTCTTGCCGTTTAAGCTGGTGAGCATAAATTCGGAGCCTAAGCCAAGACCCAAATGTGCGTAGAATGGGGGCAGTTTGGCATCCATCTTGAGGTCAAAGGCTGCACCAAAGGCAATCCCTTTCCCGGCACCGAGTTTGTCCGTGCTGCTGCGTGCTAATTTGTTTTGTTTGTCGGGGCTTAAATTTTTCAGCACGCTTTGCGGTGGTGGTGGCAGCGCAGGGATACCGTCGCCCAACATGAAATATCCGTTTAGTTCTGCTAATCCCAAAACGGACACTCCCATGCGGTCACTCGGCGTTCCCATATAGGTATGCCACGTGTTGGGGGCAAAATAGGCTGATGCCCAGCCCAAGCGGTCACCGGGACCGATACCTTTTATAATACCGGCAGCATTGAGGTAAGCACTCATATCCGCCGAAAAAGTCTTGTTGATGAGGTCGTACTCTATGAGCATTGAGGCAGTTAGGAAGCCACCGCCCTTGTTTTCGGGTATTTTGCTTGCCAAATCGGTTTTTACTCCTCTTTGGGGCTGCGAGGAGCTAAGTCCTTGTTCAACTTTCTTTATTTTGTCCGTCACATTGTCCGCCAAGCTACCCCATTTTGTAGGGTCGTCCATAAATGCAGCATCTCCACGCAGTTGTACGAAATCCAAGCCACCGCGAGAGTTGAACTGCATTTCAAAGCCTACTTTGGCATTAAAGGCTTTGTCCGAAGCATTTAAGGCAAATTTAGCCGTTGACATGACCCCTAATCCCACGTTTTTATCCGGTAAATAGCTGATACCCGAAAGTGATTTGCCAAAATCAAGGTCTGCATTAGAAACCGTTTGCAACGTCTTTCCACTCTGCTGCATTTTCATATACAGGCCGCCACCAAAGCCGTAGAGTGAAAGCACCGGCGGAATGGGTACTCCGGATTTGGGGTCCACTTCATAAAACACATCCGCTAAGAAATAACGGTAGTCAGCCTTTTTGCCAAAGACACCGATAGCATCGAAGGTAAATTTATCTATTAATTTCAATGTTATGTCGCCCCGAAAACCGTCCCCAAAAACAGGGTCGCCGTTTTTAAACCAAACGCCACCGGCGATGCTATAAGCCGGGGATTGGTAATCAACACGAATTTTTTCGACTTCTACTTTGTTCAATTTCCAATGTTCATAGTCGCCGTAAAGCAGTATTCCTGCTACCCCGCCAAATTGGTCGCTCATGGCTACGTGGGCTTGAAAAGAAACGCCACTGCCTTTGGTGTTCTCAAACGACTGTATATCACTGATAGAGAGTTCAAAGCCTCCTAATTTGGGTGCCACTCCGCCGGTCAGAGCGATGTTTCCAATCTGTACGTAGGGACTTTCACGGCTGATGACCATGTTCTCAAAGGCTATGTCCGGGATAGACAAGGTTTGCGCTCCTTCTTTGTTGTCCAAAGGGGCATTGACGGTAATGACACCGTGAGCACGGATGCTCGGGTAAATGTCTTTGTCTCTGAATTGCAGTTTAATTGTCGAAAGTTCGTTCAAATTCAGGGTACTTGCCAATGCCGGAAAATCGTACTCCCCACCGATGCCTGCGTTAAATTCGTAGGTGTTGAGCACAGGGTTAAACGATGCGGTATAAGGCAGGAGTGAGTGTTTGCCGAAGGGTGGCAGGTTGATTTCGCCACCAAATCCGAAAGAGGCAATACTGTTTTTGAGTATCCCCAGTGAGAAAGCGTCTAAAGAAATGTCCCACGATTGGGGATTAATGGCATCACTGCTGACAATGTTTTCGGCTGCAGCATTGCAGCTAAGGCCGTTTTCATCAAACAGTACTTCTTTCAGTGCCACGTTAATGCGTTCGTTGCCAC
>BNXR01000068.1 GCA_025999735.1 Bacteroidia bacterium
TAAGCCCTCTTTGGTTTTTTTTTGGGGGGGGGGGGTTCCCCCCCCCCCCCCCTACAACCATGCGGGTTTCCGAAGGTGGTGTGTCACCCGCCGCCGGGCATGCGGGGTACGGGGAGGTGGTGCGTAGATGGCACGCGACAAAATCCGCCATCAGAGCGGATTGTAAGTGGTGAGTACGCGATGTAAGTCCTAATAGTACCATAGTCTTCAAGCTTAGTTTTAGATGCACTTCTTATTCGGGTGCAAAGGTAATACATGTTATTGTACAAACCAAATAATCTTTCACCTTTCTTGTCTTGAACCACGATTTTGTCAAGATGGACAAGATGACCAAGATAATTGTCTCATCTCTTTCCTATTCTCTTTCATCTTGCTAATCCTTTAATCTTATGAAAATCATGGTTCAAGACAAGGAGGTTGCGGGTCAAGCCCGCAATGACGTTGGGGGCGGGGTTTAGGTCAACGACCTACGGATGGATGAGGATAGTTGCCCCCACAGCGTAGATTTCTTCTTGGTGTGTGCTTCGATGTATTGCTTCAACTCTTCCTCCGGCACATCGGGCTTAATACGGGCAATGATAGAATAGGCCATATCAAATCCGCTACGTATAGTCTTTACGTATTGTACACCATCGTAGTAACCGTCTCTGTGCAAAACTGAATACGCTGTTTGCAAATCCACAGATAGCTTCCCGTCCAACCGTGCCACGTTATCCGTGTAGAAGCCAATAGTTTTGTGCTTCCGCGTGGGTGGGTCAGGCACTCCCTTCAATTGTAACCACTTGTTTAACGCAACAAGTACACCTAAATAAGCCGCACCACATGCTATCTGCACATACTTCTTATCAAGGTAGTAGCCGTCTTCCTTGCGGGTCTTCTTCAATGTGTCCTCCGCGTTGTTCAAATACCGCGATGCCTCTGCATAAGGCTCCATCTTACTCTGCTCTTGCTGCTCTTTCACTGTCATAACTGTACTATTAATGTGTTTAACCAATCCACAGACCATTTGTAATGGGTGGTACATGGGATTAGTTTCGGGTGCGAAGGTAAATAAAGGGTTTGTACTAACCTAATAAATAACCACCTTTGTTCGTATTAATCGTCGTAGTGTCTGGCGGCGGTAAGCACGAGGACTATGATTTTGTCGTCGTCTATTGCATATACGAGTCGGTGCTTGTCGGTGATGCGCCGCGACCAGTGCCCTGCTATATTGCCGCTCAAGGGCTTTGGCTTGCCCGTGCCCGTGCGGGGATGCAATTCTAATTCAGTAAGCAGTGCATCTATCTTTTTCAATGCCTGTCTATCGCCTGCGTGCCGTAATGCTTCAATATCGCGCAATGCTTTATCGTCAAACACGATATCATACATCATAAGTCGCCAAATAATTGTTTCCCGTAGGGAATATATATCAATAGAAAACGAATCATCCCCCCAAAAACCTCGTAGAGGTTTCACATTGTATAGCATTGTGTATCCCCTAACGGGGAAAGGTTGCTATGTGTCATTGTTTCTATTGATATGAGTGCCCTACGGGCAATACGGAGGTTGCGTGTGCGCCCGCAATGACGGTAGGGGCGACCCTCCTTTGCCTCTTGTCTTGAACCACGATTTTAATAAGATTGACAAGATGACCAAGATAATTGTCTCATCTCTTTCCTTCCTCTTTCATCATGCTAATCCTTTAATCTTATTAAAATCGTGGTTCAAGACAAGGAGGTTGCGGGTCAAGCCCGCAATGACGGTAGGGGCGAGGTAGAGACGGGGCATGCCCCGTCTCTA
Source organism: Bacteroidia bacterium (assembly GCA_025999735.1). Classification (GTDB taxonomy): domain Bacteria; phylum Bacteroidota; class Bacteroidia; order Bacteroidales; family Marinifilaceae; genus JAISHE01. Next base: position 1,780 of record BNXR01000068.1, read on the forward strand.
CAATGTCTTGAACCACGATTTTGTCAAGATTGACAAGATGACCAAGATAATTGTCTCATCTCTTTCCTTCCTCTTTCATCATGCTAATCCTTTAATCTTATTAAAATCATGCTTCAGACAAGGAGATTGCGGGTCAAGCCCGCAATGACGGTAGGGGTAGAGACGGGGCATGCCCCGTCTCTACAATGTGGTACGTTACGGTATAATGACCTCGCGGATGGGGTACGGTGGTGATTTATCGCGTTCTTCCTTTGTTATTTGCCACAATAGTACTACTTTTGCGGGGAATATATTAAAGGGAAGCACCTTGAAGAGAGTTGTCAAGATAGGGTTGATGGTTGTGGGAGTGATTATGTTACTCCTCGTGATTGCGTACGGCTTACTGCATACGTCAAAGGTACAAACGTACCTCGTGAAGTACGTCACTGAGAGTATCGAGCAATCTACGGGTGCAAAGATACAGATAGGGAGTATCGACTTCCGCCCCATCAAGTCGCTGGTACTTAACGATGTCTTCGTGGAGGACTTCCAACACGATACACTGCTCTTCTGCAAAGACGTGGACGTCGATATCACATCCCTGAACCTCGTGACGGGGCAGTTGAGCTTCAGTAGCGTCAACTTGGATAGACTGACCTTCAACTTGTGGCTCAAACGGGGTGAAGAGGACACGGAAATCAATGTACTCCTGTTCCTCGATACCCTCCTGCAACACCAAAGGAAGAAACCAACGACTGATGACAAGGGATGGCTACTGGGGATAGAGAAAATCACCGTCACCAATTCACGCTTTACACTGACAGAGTACGACTATGAGGCCGTAGAGTACGGCATCAACTGGACGGATGTACAAGCCGACGACATCAACTTGGAAGTCCTTAGCCCGACGTTCGTTGCCGGTGACATACGACTGAATGTCAGAAACCTGTCCCTCAAAGAGAAGTCAGGCTTCACTATCAACCGACTAAACGGCAACTTGAAGATAAACCCCGGAGTGGTCAACATCGGGGACATAGACATTATTACCGATAAGACCGATATGCACCTGGCGGAGATAGAATATACGTTCGAGCGCGGAACACGTGCGTGGCGCGACTTCCTTTCCCGCGTATATCAACGCTACGAGCTGCTGTACTCACACGTTAGCTTTGAAGACCTTGCCTACTTCAACGGAAACCTGCGGGGAGTGACGAATGTGGTCACAGGTACGGGGACTGTGTTCAATACTGTGGACAAGATTGAGGGGACAAACCTGCACATCACCTTTGCCAACAACAGTTCCATACAAGGCGAGTTCCGCTCCTTCGGACTACCGGACTTCTGGAACACCCTCTTTGAGATAGAGATTGATAGTAGCCACATCCTCCCCACTGACCTGGAAACCATATACCTGCCGTGGATGAAGCAGAATCTGAGTGTACCAGCCCCCTTTCACCGCATAGAGAGTTACACCTTTACAGGTGACTTTAGAGGGCGGGTGCAGGACTTTAGCCTCCTCCTAAACAGTTCTACCAAAGGCATGAACGGGAACATCCTCTTTGAATACGCGACGGATAACAGTTCCGAGAAGGTGGACGGTAGTAACCACGATAACCACAACCACCCCAATCACAAGGCACACGCCGATGACAAGAAAGTACTGATGTCAGGGAAAGTGGATATGGGTGAAGTGGCTGTGGGGAAGCTGGCAGGCACGTCCATACTTGGAAACGCCCACATTGAGGGGACCTACGGCGTCGTGCTACACAAGGATAATACCTTTATGGAGCTAAACGCCAAGCTACATTCGTTTGAGTTGCAGAACAAGACTATCACGAACAGTGCCATTACCATGGACTATAACCAAAAGACACTCCACCTTACGGCGGACATGAACGACCCCAAACTAAAGCTAAACCTTGTCGTGGACAGTGAACTGAGGGACAGTAACTCGGTAAGTATCGCAAACGGGGCTATCCAGCTGAGTGACTTGGGCTACTTCGGCTGGGGACTGCTGGCGGAAGATGTGCCGGGAACTGAAACGTTCCAAACAGAGATGAAAGCCGCATACTCCGGTGACATCCTGCAATTTGGGCAGCACAACGCCGGTATGTTCCTCTTCTCCGACGTCCAATACACGAGACCCAACGATACCATTACGCTGAAGAGGGTGCAACTGAACGAAGAGGAAGAGAATGGGACGTACCGGATTGTGGCTACGTCCGATGTCGCGGATGCCTCGCTGGAAGGGCGCGACATCCTAAGTTCCATATCCGACTACATACACCTGCAACTGCACCGCTTTTACCCCCTCTACGAAGTAACGAATGAGGCACACGCTACGGGCAGTGAGCCGCTCAAGACGGACTTTACGCACTTGAACGGAAGGTTTCGAGTGGCCAATAAGGACCTGGACCGTATCCTCAAGGTATTGGCTCCTGACATCAGTGTATCCCAAGACGCTGAGTTTCGTGCCACCATTGACGGTGCGAACGACAAAGTGGATGTGCAGCTCACCGCCACCGACATCCAATACGGCTCCGTAAAGCTCAGTAACCCGAAAATCAACGTGAACGGGCTGCGTGACTCCATGACCATACGCACATCCATTGCACGCTTAGGTGTCAGCGATGTCCTCAGGCTGTACAACGTTCACAACGACCTCCTGATGTCAAGCACCGGCATAGAGGGCGACATCTTCTGGTCTAATTGGGGCGAGAAGACGTACAGCGGCAACCTGTCGGGCAGGGTGAGCTTCATCCCCCTGAAGAACAATAAGTTTAGGACAGATATCAACCTCCGCCCCGGCGTCCTGGTCGTGGGTGACAGCGTTTGGGAGTTGGAAGCGTCGCGAGTAGTGCTCGAAAGCGGGAGCGTCGACGTGAAGCACTTTGCCCTCTTTCACAAAGAGCAATTCCTGGGCATGCGCGGCAAGATTAGCACAGCGGACGCCGACAATGAGGCGGTCATCAACCCCTTCTCTGTCACCTTAGCAAGCCTCAACATCGGCAAAATCGGGAAGATGCTATTGGACAATAATATCAACATCGAAGGCATCCTGAACGGCAATATCTACTTCGACGGGAAGCTGCTGTACGCGGACATCGCCGTAGAGGACTGTGGGATAGACGATAATATGCTCGGCTCGCTGTTTGTGAACACCTTCTGGGACAAAAAGGTCAACCGCTTAATGGTCAACGCCGAGAACAAGAACGGCAGAGAGACCCCTTTCAGCGCCACCGGCTACTACCAGCCTTCCACGCAATACATCGACCTGCGCATACTCTTAAAGAGGTTGGAGTTGTCACGGACGGCAAACTACACATCTAACGTCTTCCGCAACGCGCAAGGTGCGCTGGCAGGCAATGTGCGCGTACGTGGGAACATTGACAACCCTGATATACACGGGTTTGTCGTATTAGACTCCATCGGAATGCTTGTCAATGCGCTGAACACCTCCTTTTATGTGCACGACACGCTCTCCTTTGACAAGAACCAGCTTGTCATCCAGAACCTTATCATCAGGGATGCACACGGCAATCCCGCCGTCATCAACGGCAACTACGAGTTAGCCACCAAGAAGTATGCTGCTACCATTACCACCGACAACTTTCAACTCATGAATACCAGCATCGAGCACAGCGACGCCCTCTACGGACACATCCTCCTCAACAGCCAGGTAAACATTACAGGACAAGGCGATGCACCGGTTGTGAACATCAATGCGAGCGCTGCCAGCGGCTCGGAACTCTTCCTGCCCCTATCCTCCCCCTACTCGGGCAACAAGAGCCGGTTCATCCACTTCATCAATGCGGAAGGCAATTCACCCGCTACGTCTGAACAAAGCAAGCTCAATCAGAAGGGCTACTTCGCCAATGCCGCCCTAACCGCCAATCTGGGATTGAACGACAACCTGAAAGTGCAGATAGTCTTTGACCCTTCCTCGGGGGACGTCCTGAAAGCGAGTGGTAGTGGTGACATCAAGGTGGAGTTAGGGGCTAACAGTGGATTGCAGATGTTCGGAGAGTACAAACTCTCAAAAGGTAGTTATGGACTGACCCTGAGGGGCGTGATGGACAAGAACTTCACACTACGACCGGGCAGTAATATTAGGTGGAACGGGGCACCCTACAATGCAGAAATCAATGTGGATGCCGTCTATCGACTGCGAGCCTCTCTGAGTGAGTTGCTATCGGCCACGAGCCAGCAGACGGAAGAGAGCAGAAGCACCAAGATACCCGTCGAGTGTATCCTGTCGTTGCACAACAATATTAGCAATCCCAATGTCCACTTTGACATCAAGTTCCCTTCCTTGGAGGCACAAACGGCAAGCTATATCCAGAGCCTTTTCTCGAGTCAGGACGAGAAGAACAAGCAAATCTTCTCCCTCCTGATGCTAAACCGTTTCTACAAGCCCGACTATATGCAGACGGGGAGTGAAAGCGGTCAGAGTAACATGGCCGCACAGGCGGTGGCGACTACGGCTTCCGAGATACTGACCGGTCAGTTGTCTAACTGGCTATCGAATCCTTTTGTGGACGTCGGTGTATCGTACCGTCCGGGGGACGAAATCACGAACAACGACATGGAAGTAGCTCTCTCCAAGCAAATGCTTGACGACCGCCTCAGTGTGACTGTCAATGCGAACATGGATGTCGGTAACTCGCGTCGCATAGGTGGTACAGCAACAAATCCCGATGCCTACCCAAGCACCACCACCGCCACCATCTTTGCCGACTTTGACATCGAGTACAAGCTCAACCGTTCCGGCTCCCTGAAGCTCAAGACCTACTCCCGCACAGATGAGAAAATCATCTACAAGAACGACAGCGAAACCGTACAAGGACTCGGCATCTCCTACAAAGAGAACTTCAATACCTTCGGCGAGCTAATGAAACGCTACCTCAGCTTCCTGAAAAAGAAATAGGTTTACCAGAATGAGCCGGTTCGGTGCCATATAGGGCTCCGGTGCGGGGTGTCTGAACCACGATTTTAATAAGATGAAAGGATTGGCAAGATGAAAGAGGATAGCCCGCAATGACGGGTAGGTAGAGACGGGGCATGCCCCGTCTCTACACGTTTACGCCCCTACCTACCCGTCATTGCGGGCTTGACCCGCAACCTCCTCAATTCCTACATTTCTACATGGGGCGGGCAAACCCCGCCCCTACATTCCTACATCGGGCGACCGCAAGGGTCTGCCCCTACCACATTATTATTTGGTTATTCCAACAACATATATTACCTTTGCACCTGAACCATAAATAGAAAGACAATATGGCAACAATAGTTTCGTCACTTTTTTCGTTAAAAAAATAGGCTAAGATAATCAATTAGTTATGCGATAGAAGGTTCAAATTAAAAATTATTTTTCCTTGTCATTAACTTCTACTTTTTCAGGCATATATGTTAATTTTGCTTTTTCAATACCCTTATTTTGCATTTCTAAAATTTTAATATTGTAATCGTCTAACTCAATTTCCTGATTTTCACTTGGAATGTCGCCAATTTTGTGCATAATATAGCCAGAAAGTGTATTGTAGTCGCCATCTTCCGACAACGGCAATGCCTGCGGAAGTTGTTCGTTGATTTCCTCCAACGGCTGAATGGCATCAACTACAAAGGTGTTTTCAGCAACTTTTTCTACAATTTTTTCCTCGTCGTCTTCCTCGTCCTGTATTTCACCGACAAGTTCCTCCAAAATATCTTCAAGTGTAATAATACCGTCTGTGCCGCCAAATTCATCAATCACCACAGCTATATGCAGCTTTTTTTGCTGAAAAATTTTGAGCAAATCGGCAATCTTTTTGCTGCCAACAACAAAAAAAGGCTCGTGCAAAAGTACCTGAATATCAAACTGTTCGTAATTATCTTTAAATTTAAAACATTCACGAGCAACTTCTTTTGCATAAAAAATGCCGATAATATTATCAATGCTGTCCTTATAAGCAGGCACGCGCGAATAGCCGTTTTCAAGTATTTTGTCAATAATTTCAGTTTGCGGGTCATCAATATCAATCGAAAAAATATTGTGGCGCGGCACCATAATTTGCTTTGCCGAATGGTCGGTAAAATCAAACGCATTCTTGATAATTTCGTAATCCTCTTCTTCAATTTCGCCACCGTCAGTCGATTGTTTCACAAGCAGCTGTAATTCTTCACTCGAATGAATATCGCGGTCGGCAGCAGGGTCAATTTTTATAAGTCGCAAAAAACCGTTTGAAATTGCGTTCATAAGCCAGATAAACGGTTTAAAAATGTTGTAAAACCAACTCAAAGGGTGTGCTATAAAAAGGGATGTGCTTTCTGATTTGCGTATTGCGATTGACTTCGGCACAAGTTCACCAAAAATTATGTGCATCATTGTTAGCAACAAAAAACTTGTCACCACTGACACCGCAGTAACAGTACCGTTTGCAGGATTTAGTCCACACAACACAAAAAGTTTATCAAAAACATGGTGCAACACACTTTCGCCGACCCAACCCAAGCCGAGTGAGGCAAGAGTTATGCCAAGTTGCGTTGCAGAGAGGTAAGCATCAAGTTTTTTGACAATGCTCCCCGCTTTTTTCGCGGTTTTGTTGCCCTCATCTGCTCTTAGTTGCAGTTGTGAAGAGCGCACTTTGACAATCGAAAACTCGGCAGCTACAAAAAAACCGTTCAATAGAACTAATACAAGTGCAAAAAGTAGTTGAAATAAACTGTCCATTTTTTAATGTAATGAATATCAATAAGAAAACAACAGCGACCTAAGCGCTTATGCCAATTTTATTACTTCATATTTTTATTTTGTGAACTGAACACATAAAAAATCAATTTTGTATCCATATTCTATCATTTTTTTCAATAGTGCAAAAGTATATGAAAATTACAGAATTTCCAAGCGTGCACAATGAAAAACTATTGTTTTAACCGAGGAAAGATAAAAAAGTGTCGGAGAAAACCGCACAAAGGAGTAGGGGCGACCCTTGCGGTCGCCCCATGTATTTATGAACATTATCAAATGAAGGGTTTGCACAATACAAATAAATGTCTTACTTTTGTGGGGTTAATATAGGGGTCGTATTGGTTAGGCTCAATTTGGTTTTATAGTGGAAAGCAGGCTTTATCATTTGAATTTACGACACAAAATCTTGTGTCTATACACTATTTATCTTCTTTTGCACTCCTGATTTGCTCTATTGCAACACCTTTATAAGAAGGGAAACTTTGGTATATAGCATATAAATTATGACATTAAAAGATTTACAACCCTATCCCGTCTGGCAATATTTTGAAGAGATTTGCCAAATACCGCGTCCTTCAAAGAAAGAAGAGAGAATAAGTGCTTTCCTTCTGGAGTTTGCTAAAAAGCATCGTTTGGAAGCAAAACAAGATGAGGTAGGGAACGTTTTAATCAAGAAAAAGGCGACTGCCGGAATGGAAAACCTACCGCTCGTGGTGCTACAGTCGCATATTGACATGGTGTGCGAGAAAAATGCAGATACTGTTCATGATTTCGCTCAAGACCCGATTCGTCCGATTGTTGACGGGGAATGGGTGAGAGCAGAGGGGACAACTTTGGGAGCGGACGACGGGATTGGTATGGCGGCACAATTGGCAATCCTGGCTTCGGATACCATTTGTCATGGTGCCTTGGAATGTTTGTTTACGGTAGATGAAGAAACGGGACTTACAGGAGCTTTTGCACTGCAACCCGATTTTTTGGAAGGCAATATCCTGCTGAATTTGGACTCCGAAGATGAAGGGGAAATGTTTATCGGTTGCGCCGGTGGAATGGATACCGTCGCTGCAATACCCATAAAATATACAACTACATGTAGTGTAGCGACATCGGCAGCCACATCGATAAAAGCATCGGTATTGCCGACGGTAACTTTGTTTGCCGCCAAAGTTTCTGTAAAAGGCTTATTAGGCGGTCATTCGGGGGATGACATCAATAAGGGACGTGGGAATGCCATTAAGATACTGACCCGTTTCTTGTGGGAACTAAATAATAAATATGGTATATACTTGTCTGCGATTGACGGAGGAAATCTTCGGAATGCCATTCCTAGAGAGGCGAATGTCGTGTTTGTACTTCCAAGCGATTGCAAGGAAAAGCTAATGGCTGATTTCAATGTCTATGGGGCGGAAATGGAAAATGTATGGCGACTTACAGAAGGCCGTCTGGTCTTGGAATTAGAGTCGGTTGATATGCCAGAGAAAAGATTGGATGCGCAAACGACTACAAACCTTTTGAACGCGCTGTATGCTTGCCCGCATGGTGTATTTGCAATGAGTTACCGTATGCCCGGAATGGTGGAAACGTCCACAAACCTTGCTTCTGTCAAGATGCAAAGTGTTCATAGTACTGATAACGACGGTACTCAAATCATTATAACGACTTCACAGCGCAGTGATATAGACTCTGAGAAGAAAAATATAGCGAACATGGTGGCATCGGTATTTCGATTGGTAAATGCGCAAGTGACCCACAACGGAGGGTATCCGGGCTGGGCACCTAATCCGCACTCATCCATCTTAAAAGTGGCATTGTCCACCTACAAAAAATTGTTCGGCAAAGAGCCGCTCATCAGGTCAATACATGCAGGACTTGAGTGTGGCTTGTTTCTCGAAAAATATCCGAACATGGACATGCTCTCTTTCGGACCGACCTTGAAAGGAGTGCACTCACCGGATGAGAGGGTGAACATAAAAAGCGTAGAAATGTGGTGGACGCATTTGTTGGAAATATTGAAAACTATTAAATAGAGATGTGCTTGCGTGT
>BNXR01000069.1 GCA_025999735.1 Bacteroidia bacterium
GCTGCTGAGGACATCAAAAATTCCGCTTCCAAGGCATTATTGCCTATTGACACCCTGATGTCGCCCCACACAGAACAGTCGTAAACATCCGTTGCTTCCAAGTAGTATGTATTTTCCTCTGTAACAGACAGATAACGCTCATTGGAAATAGTCCCTGCATCGGTAAACCAGCGGTAGGCAACATAGTCTTGACCGTCTAAGATGGCTTTGTTTCCCGGACACATCGTAAAATCTTCCCCCAAGCTCATTTCTAAGCGGGTAGGCTCGTTTAGGGTAATGTGTTTTTCAACTGTACAGCCGTTTTTATCGGTCACCCGCACCCAATAATCCCCTTTTGTCAGATTGTCAATATCGGGAGTAGTGGCACCGTTCGACCACAAATAAGTATATCCCTTTGTACCGCCGACGATCTCCGTACGTATATAGCCATCGGCGTGACCGGTACAGTGTGGCTCTTGGATTTTTGAGAAATGCAAACGCAAGGAATCCGGCTCTGTCAAGGTAAATTGCGTTTCATACGAACAAGCGTTTTGGTCGGTCACGCGCACGCCGTAATCACCTTTTGGCAAATTGTCAGTATCGGGAGTGCCGACACCGTTCGACCAGAGGTAGGTGTAATTACCAGCACCGCCCAAGCCTTCCACTTGTATGTACCCATTATGCACTCCAAAACAGTTTGGATTTTGAAGTGCTGATAAGCGCAGTGTCACAGGCTCCGGTTGCTTGATGTCGAAATATTTTGTTGTGGTGCAACGATTTGTATCTGTGAGGGTCACAAAATGTTGTCCTTTGTGGAATTGCTCGGCAAACTCTCCCACTGCTCCGTTCGACCAGGTGAGTGTGTAGGGAGCGTAAGGCGTTGCAGGTGTGACGTTTGTCACTTGGGCCATACCCGTAGCATCGTCGTAACACAAGACATCGGATAGTTTTATGTCGGCAATCAGCGGACGGGTGGAAGCATTGATTTGTTGGTCCATGCGGTTGGTGCAACCGTTGTAATCTGTTATATCCAATCGATACACTCCGTTTTGTTTCAAATCGGTAATCGTCGAATCGTTGCTTATTTCTGTACCGTTAAAGTCTCTCCAACGGTATTGCACAGGCTTTGTACCGCCTTGAACGCTAACGCTTATTTTTCCGTTGTCGCTATTACAAAGGGAATGTATGACCGTGCTTTGGATGCTCAGGGCTTCCGGCTCGGGTACATTCACTTCCAAAGTGTCCTGTTTGCTGCCGGCGGCGTCTTTAAAGACAAAAGTATGCACACCGGCACGTAAATTTGTTGTTTCATTGCCTTGTATCCACCGTCCCACAGAGGGTTCCATGAACGAATAGGGGGCTGTACCGCCGATAATATCAAAGACAATGCGCCCATCGGCACCGTCCTTGCAGCGCACGCTTTGAATGTGATTCACCCAAGCGTGCAGAACTCCGGGAACGTGTTTTTGACCGCCCGTAGAAGCTTGCTCTCCCTTTTTGTCAAGCGGTACTGTTACTGTTTCTGACCTAAATTGACAACCCACGCTGTCGCTTGCTTCTAAGTAGTAGTCACCGGCGTAGGTGCTAAAACTCAACGTCGTTGATAGCTGCTTGTCTGTGACGACGAAGCTGCTAACTACCTCACCTGCGGTGTTTTTAAGGCAGACGGTTTTCTTGCCCGGCCTGCCACCCTGAACGTAAAAAAAGATTTTGCCGCTCGGGGCATCTTTCACCGCACAAGGGACTATCTCCTCCACCGTAAGCATGAGGGCATCCGGCGTTCCCACTGTTACGGGGTAGGGAGTCGTGGAATGGCAGCCGCCGGCATCCCAAAGCACCACGGAATAGTCGCCCGCAGGTACATTGTCAAAATTACCGTTAAAATTTTGGGACACTCTTTTTTGGGGGCTATCGGAATTTAACAGGTCGTATGTTAGCCTTCCTGAATCTGTTCCTTTTGTTGCTATGACTGTTATCTGACCATCGTTTTTACCAAAACAACTCACATCACGGATAAGGGCAGGATTTTTTATGGCAGGATTTTCGTAACCGTTGATATTCAATACCGTACTTGTATCAACGCAACCGTTGAAGTCCGTGATGGTCATCAGGTATTGTCCATCGTAACCACCGGCAAGCTCTCTGAAAAAGACGGTGTCCAACGTCAGCGTGTCGTATTTTGTATAAGGAGTCTCTGACGCACCACAAGAATTTAGTTTGTAGATATAAGGCGCAACCCCGCCTGTGGCTAAGGTTTTCACACTGCCATTATTCAATTCGCAAGTCGTGTGGGTGACGATTGGTTTCGGGAAAATCAATGGTGTGGGCTGTTTGATGGTGTCGGTTGGTGCGGTGGTTCTACATCCGCGTGCATCTTCTACTGAATAGGTATATGTTCTCGCATACAAATTTTCTACGGTGAACCTACATGTATCGTTAATGGTGGAGAATGTTTGTCGGCCGTAGGTATCTAATTCGTACGTTTGTTGTTCGCGTAGTGTAAGTTGGTATGGCTCGGGAGCGTCAAAAGCAGTACCACCTGAAATCTTGTATCGTAGCAGTCCGCTTGCATCTCCGTGGCATAGCACCGGAAAGAGGCTGTCACGGGTGAGCATCAGGGAATCCGGCTCCGGAATGTCAATGGTAACCGAGTGAGTGCCATTGTATTTATCTACCACATAAAAGGTTTGTGGGCCTGCAAAAAAGCCGGTGAATACCGAGTCGTTAGTCCAAATGGAGCTGTCTTTACTGTATTGATATTCTCCCCAACCACCTTTGGCAGTGAGTTTTATGGTATCATCGTTCCAATGTTTGCAGGAAATTTGTTTGGTAATGGTCGCCGTGAGTTTGAGGGTGTCTTGTGGTTCGGGCACCCTCACCTCTATGGATTTTGGGCAGTTGCTTGAATCCCGAACGGTAAGGTGGTAGCGTTTCCCATCGCCTGGAGTTCCCTGTAATCCCGCTAATGTAAAGGGATAGTTGCTTGTGTTTTCAAGAAGAGCATTAGCGTCGTCGTAGAGTTGTAGAGAAAAAGGTTGACCATTGCTACCGAACACACTGCTAATTTCGATAATTCCGGTCGCCGTTCCTTTGTCGCTAACGGGTGTGACGATGGGCGTGCTTATCGTTATTGAATCTTTTACCGGAATCGTAAAGGAAGTTGTAATGGCACAAGAAGTACCATTGCGGACATCTTCAATTTGACATTCGTAGTCTCCCGCAACCAAATCTTTAAACATAATTTGACTGCCGGAAATAACGACACTGCCTTGTTCTACAACCCATTTTGTTACGCTTGCGCGTAATTTCCCTTGTACATTGTCCATTACGAGTGTACAAGTTCCGTTCGCTCCATTGTAGCAAGTTGGAGCTACAGTGTTTTTAGAAAAGATATTCAATGGAGGCGGTGCTATCAGCGTGACAGGGTGCATGACAATACACTGCTTGCTGTCTTTCACATAGACGGTATGGTTGCCGTTTAAATAACCGGTAACCTCACCATTCCCCTCGTCAAGTCCCGAAATTGTTCTACCGTATTGGTATGGTGTCATTCCATTGCTTGCAGTGACTTTTATCGTCCCATCGTTGCTACACCATAATGAAGGCTCCTGTGTTACTATGTGGGATACGGTTATGGGAGCGGGATAGTTAATAGAAATAGGGAGCGTTTTCGTATTGCCGTGTGCATCTGAAACGGTAATATTATACGTTTGTGCTGTGAATGAATTGCCAATAATACCGCCGATTGGAAGAATAGGTACAGTATCATCATCGTCTATTTTGTACGTATAAGCTCCAATTCCCCCCGTAATATTTGATAAGGTAATTGTCCCATTGCTCGTGTTGCCACTTACCAAATTCGTGGGGTTACAACTTGGATCTGTCGTTGAAAAGTTAAAGTTGATGGGGGCGGGTTGATTGAGCGTGATGAGTCCATAGTTAGCACGGCAGCCATAACCGTTTTCCACATAAACGTCTGAATATGTACCTTTCGGCAGGTCTATAGTGGCGATGCCTCGATAATATGTTCTCCCTGAATGAACAGAAGTTTGAGTGAGAGTGGTTGTTTCACTATATGTTCCCACGTCCGCAAAAATAGTCACACTTGGTGAAGTACTATTGGTCACTGGAATTTTCACACGTCCTTTTGCATTGGTGTCAGTGCTCTTTATTTGATAACCAAGGTCATTAAAGTCGTATCCATGACTGCTTAAAGTTAGTGGTAGAATATCAGCGATGGTAAAGCTTATGTCATCACGTGCACACGGTGTGCCATTACTCGCCCCTTGTGCGTTTTCTATTACCAATTTATACGTACCAGCTAAAAATGTATCTTGGAGATGATAATAACCATCACCAGGTTTTGAAATCTTATCCGGCTTAGATATTCCTATCTGATAATTTCCACCAGTGGACCATTCACTTGGCCCATTGACGATAGTAAAGATATAGTCGCTATTGACTGAATAAGGAATTTTAACCGTTATTGGTGCACCAGCACAATTAGGATAGTCAATAATTACTTCTTTGCCGGCAGGTAATTCAAATTGTGGAAAATAATACAATGCCCCTGCGCCTGCGGCATAACTGTAGTTAGTTATCTGAGTAGCACTTGAATATGCACGGAAATAGAGACCTTGATGTGGATTAACACCGCTGTTTTTTATCTGTGCATAGGAAATAAGAAAGCCTCCACTACCAACACTATAAGTTCCTATGTTCCACCAAGTAGTGCCATCGCCACTATTTTGGCATTGGAGAATCCATATTGCAGGTAAGGCACCGTTGTCTGAATAAAAATCTATCAGAATATATCCATCCGGGCAAGAATAATTACTCGTTGTACACAAAAAAGCAACATTCGTTATTTTGACTGGTCCATCTCCATAAACTTTGAAACAACAAATCGCCAACAATAAACACAATACTATTTTTTTCAAATACGTCTCCATAAGAATTATTTTTAGAGTGTTACAAATTTATGTTATCACACTTATCACGGTCGCTATTTCCTTTTCCAATTTGTTTGTGGAAAAATATTTTATTCTTTTACGCAACGAATTGGAAGGGCGTGCCTTCTGGTGGGATACCCCCATGCTGCTTGAAAGGCAAACGATGGATCATAGTCACGCGGTACACTATTTACCCAATAACGTCCTTCATTAGGCATCATAATATCGCTATATAAAGCCCCAATTATTGGTATAAATATGGCATTATTGGGTACCGAAAAAGTGGCTGTTGGGGCATCCGGTCCAAACCATGCCCCATTATCTTCGCTTACATATCGATATCCGGAATTTTGCAAATTTTGCGTTTCTTCATAAGAAGGAATTCGCCAACCCTCTGGACTAGGATTATTTATAAGAGACCATTCTTTACCATTTGCACCTACACTGGAATTTAGTACGGGCACAACTACTCCATCAATATAGCTATAGCCAATAGGCATATTAAACTGATAATATTTGCCTGGACTATTTGATAAATCAGCAAATGCCCCAAAGCCATCCACATTTCTTGTTGCCCATGTAATTCCATTGATTGTTACTCCTACTTCTGCAGATGGTACACCATGTTGAACAATAGTGTCTGTTTTTATCAAGTTCCCTGATTTGATGGTGATAATAGCCGAACGGCGAGAGTTTGGATTTTGGAGTAAATTCACGTTAATAACGCCATTACCACTACCAGAAGTTGGTGCTAATGTGCACCAACCTTGTTCCGTAATGTACTTAATTTCAGTTGTCCATTCAACATTACTTGTAACCGTTATAGAATAGCTACCTGCAATGGCTTCGGGATAAATAAATGTTGGAAGAACAGATATAGTTGCCTCACTTGCTGCTTGAATAACGCTAATCACCCTCTGTAGAGTGCCAGCCTGAAGAGTTATAGTAGTTGTACGCTCAATAGCCAAAGGATTTGCTTCTATCGTTAAAATAATTGAATCATCCCCATTTCCGGTGTAGTGTGAAATAGAGCACCAATCTGTAGCATCGTCAATAGTGGCAGTCCATTCTGTATTACTATAGACAAAAAGGGTATCGTTACCTGCCTCTTTTTTCACATTAATTGTAAGACTGCGTACTGCTAATTTCGCATCAGGTTCCTTTTTTTTATGAGTTTCCTCTTTTTCACACGCGCCCAGCAACACACAAGCTGCGATAACCGCTAATAAATTTTTCGTTTTCATACCTTTAATTTTTATTGTTTTATTATACCTAAAATTATTTCCTCTTAATTATCTACTAATTTTATAAATTTTACGCCACTACACAGTGTATATGTTTGTCCATTAGTTGTCATTTCAACATTATACATATCATCCGTAAGGTACGGCTTCAAACCATCCCCTAAATACAAATACCATAGTGTTGCTCCTGAGATAGGGTGCCCGTTCTTTGTCCATTGATATGGTTTCTCAAATGTAAAACCACCATTAACATTTGGGTTATCATTTACTGACATCATAACGTTGACAGTTTGATAAACAATGGAAGTAGGGAAACCACATATAATTGTAATTGAATAATCTTTGTAACCACTAGCAGCCGTAGAGCGTACCGTTGCAGTTTGCTTAGTAGCCGTAGTTAAAGTTACGGTGCCGCCAGTACTATTGATATGCGAGATTGAATTTCCTGCAGCAGGTGTCGGCACAATGCTTAGACTGTAAACATCGCAAGGAAGCATGACCGTGTAATTCGTGACATCGGGATGAAACGCAGGAGTTAGAATACCTTTGCTTACAGTCAAACCAACCAAATTTACAGGATTAGGACACGTTGTTTGTGCAACTGCCGTGTTGCAAGTTAATAGGGCAATTAGAGCTGATAGTAAGAGTTTGTTTGTTTTCATAGTCATTATTTATTAATAGTTTTGTAATATATGTAGTGTATTTTTTTTCACGGTGTTACGGGACAATACATCGTCAGTCCTACGGTTGAGGTGAGGATTTCTTTTCCCGGTAACACATAACTCACATTCACAGGATAATTCCCTTTCACCACGACCGGCGGGAAGTTCGTAGCCAATAATGCAACTTCCTGCTGCGTAATCTGCCCTGATAGTGCTCGCACAGCAATGTTTTTCTTCACTTCAAAGAAGTCACGCGCACAGTAATAGGGTAACGCATAACGGAAAATCCCTTGTGTATTGTAACCCGAAGCCATGCCCATACTCATTTCATCGGCCGTTAATAGCTTTCCGGGAGTACCGGTCAATATCTCTACCTCCTGTGTTTGAGGCTTTACGTACGTTTGAGACTGATACATTCCTTGATAAAAAGATGTCGTAAACCAAGCTGTTTGAGCTACTTGTGCATCAAAGCGTACCATTCTCGGTTCCCCGCTTACCCCTTGAATTTCATACGAATCAAACAGTTCCGGCTCTTTCAGGTTTGTTTTTACATAATGTACAAACGGCTCCAAATAATCGCGCCACCCCTCTGTCGTCTTGTCAAAAGCCTTTATCTTGTCGCTAAAAGTCGCATAATTGCTGCTTCTGAAATGCAGGGCATAAATTTCTTTTTCGCTTAACTGCGTGAGCGTTTCGGTTGCCTTCTGCCGGGTGACCTCTACACCTGCCACTCCTTCCGCTGCTGCTGAGGTAGCGGCGACATTGCTTTTTACATCCATCTGCGTTGTCAGGGGAATGTTCATTATTGCCAATTTATAGATTTTGTTTTTAGCGAAATCTATCCCGTCCATCGGGAAATCTATCGCTAAGCGAATATCTGCTACACTGCTGCTTTTGGTGTATGTAAAGGGCTTTTCAATTTTTTTTCCGTTGGCATCGCTGATGCGGATTTTTTGCTCAAAACCTTCCGGTTTCTCATCCTTGAAAAGGTACTCGTAGTTCTGAGTGACCAAGATGTAGCCATTTTTGTACTCATTGGCGTAGAAATTGTACTGCTTGTTCATCGGGTAACTGTATTTGACGTGCTCCGGTAGGATTTCTTTCGGGCGGTCGCCACTGCGGAAGGTAGCCGTTTTCTCTTCAAACATAGCTTGCCCATTGTCTCCTTTTACAGATTCCCATTTGTTATTTGTCAATTTCTTAAAGCCTACTTTTGCATATACTTCAATGTCCTTCTGACTTTCAAAGGGAGCGTTCGGTGTCAGGACATAAACGGTGCCGTCACTGCTGTATTTACCCTTGCCGGTGGTCGTTTTGCCGCTACTTTTGTCCTTTACGCGAAATTCTTCCAACGTAATTTGATAGGTTCCTTTTGTTCCGTCCTCCTCGTTGATAGTCATGCTAATCCCTACCGGTATATTGAATATCGCTTGTGGTGCAGCGAACACACTGACCTCTTTTTCTCCCGTGCCGGGTGATAGTTGTGCGATGATGTCCTCGCCAAAGGGCGAGCCACCTACTAATTTGCATTTTTCGCCCACTTCAAAGCCAAAATTACAGTTGCCCTTTACCAAGCCACCCAATACGTTAAATTGTCCGCCCACCGCACCAGCAAAATAAAGGGGATTGGGACCTGCACCTTCCAACAAGGCACCCGTAGAAAGGCTCAATATCTCAAAGTTCTTTTGTTTTCCGAAAACTTTCACTCCCATACCGATAGCGGCTTCCACGTACGCCCATGCTTGTCCTTGTGCATACCAACCATTGATACCGGGCGTTCCCGATATGCCGGCACAGGTTTTGCCGTTTAAGCTGGTGAGCATAAATTCGGAGCCTAAGCCAAGACCCAAACGTGCATAGAATGGGGGCAGTTGGGCATTCATGCTGAGGTCAAAGGCTGCACCAAAGGCAATCCCTTTCCCGGCACCGAGTTTGTCCGTACTGCTGCGTGCTAATTTGTTTTGTTTGTCGGGGCTTAAATTTTTCAGCACGCTTTGCGGTGGTGGTGGCAGCGCGGGGATGCCGTCGCCCAACATAAAATATCCGTCTAATTGTGCTAATCCCAAAACTTTTACTCCTAAGCGGTTGCTCGGTGTTCCCATGTAGGTATGCCAGGTATTGGGAGCAAAGTACGCCGATGCCCAGCCTAAGCAGTCGTTCGTGCCAGCACCTGTAATTATACCGGCAGCATTGAGGTAAGCACTCATATCCGCCGAAAAAGTCTTGTTGTTGAGGTCGTACTCTATGAGCATTGAGGCTGTTAGGAAGCCACCGCCCTTGTTTTCGGGTATTTTGCTTGCCAAATCGGTTTTTACTCCTCTTTGGGGCTGTGAGGAACTAAGTCCTTGTTCAACTTTCTTTATTTTGTCCGTCACATTGTCCGCCAAGCCACCCCATTTGGTAGGGTCGTCCATAAAAGCAGCATCTCCACGCAGTTGTACGAAATTCAGCCCACCGCAAGAGTTGAACTGCATTTCAAAGCCTACTTTGGCATTAAAGGCTTTATCCGAAGCATTTAAGGCAAATTTAGCCGTTGACATCACCCCTAATCCCACGTTTTTATCCGGTAAATAGCTGATACCCGAAAGAGATTTACCAAAATCAAGGTCGCTATTAGAAACCGTTTGCGACGTCTTTCCACTCTGCTGCATTTTCATATACAGGCCGCCACCAAAGCCGTAGAGTGAAAGCACCGGCGGAATGGGTACTCCGGATTTGGGGTCCACTTCATAAAATACATCCGCTAAGAAGTAACGGTAGTCAGCCTTTTTGCCAAAGACACCGATAGCATCGAAGGTAAATCTATCTATTAATTTCAATTTTATGTCGCCCCGAAAACCGTCCCCAAAAACAGGGTCGCCGTTTTTAAACCAAACGCCACCGGCGATGCTATAGGCCGGGGATTGGTAATCAACACGGATTTTTTCGACTTCTACTTTGTTCAATTTCCAATGCGCGTAGTCGCCGTAGAGCAGTATTCCTGCTACCCCGCCAAATTGGTCGCTCATGGCTACGTGGGCTTGAAAAGAAACGCCACTGCCCTTGGTGTTCTCAAACGACTGTATATCACTGATAGAGAGTTCAAAGCCTCCTAATTTGGGTGCCACTCCGCCGGTCAGAGCGATGTTTCCAATCTGTACGTAGGGACTTTCACGGCTGATGACCATGTTCTCAAAGGCGATGTCCGGAATAGACAATGTTTGCGCTCCTTCTTTGTTGTCCAAAGGAGCATTCACGGTGATGACACCGTGAGCACGGATGCTCGGGTAAATATCTTTGTCTCTGAATTGCAGTTTTATTGTCGAAAGTTCGTTCAAATTTAGGGTACTTGCCAATGCCGGAAAATCGTACTCCCCACCGATGCCTGCGTTAAATTCGTATGTGTTGAGCACAGGGTTAAACGATGCGGTATAAGGCAGGAGTGAGTGTTTGCCAAAGGGTGGCAGGTTGATTTCGCCACCAAAGCCGAAAGAGGCAATACTGTTTTTGAATATTCCCAGTGAGAAAGCGTCTAAGGAAATGTCCCACGATTGGGGATTAATGGCATCACTGCTGACAATGTTTTCGGCTGCAGCATTGCAGCTAAGGCCGTTTTCATCAAACAGTACTTCTTTCAGTGCCACGTTAATGCGTTCGTTTCCAC
>BNXR01000070.1 GCA_025999735.1 Bacteroidia bacterium
CGTAGCTGCCCGAAAGGGCAAAGCCTACCTTCAGGCCTGCACCTGCTTGAAATCTGTGCGTGCCGGTGGTTTGGTATCGTGCCTTGATTGGGATGTGCAAGTACGTGGCACTCTGCTTTTCCTCATACCCTACGAAGTCACTCTTCAATTCCAACTCTTTAACGCCCAAGGATAGCGGATAGTCATCGTGATACGTGTCGGCGGTGAGGGTGGCCGAAGCGACGGAGAACTCCAAGCCTGTGGATATGCCCCATTCAGGGGTCAGCAAATAGGTGTAACCCACGCCACCACCACCACCAAAGCCACCCGCCACCTTCATCCGCGAAGGGGCGGAGTATTGTATCGATGATAGACCACCAAGAGCGTAGGCGGAGAATTCGTGCGTGGGTGTTTGCGCGGCGGCCGCCGCTGTTGTGCCGAGCAGCATTATTGCCGCTACGATGCACTTTAATAAACTTGTCTTTCTCATAATACATAAATTTAAATTGTTACTAATGTTACTCATCTCCCTGCGGGCGCTTTGTTAATTTAGGAATTTAGAAATGTAGGAATTTAGGAATTAATTGCTACATTTCTACATTCCTACATTTCTACATTATTCTATTATTATCTTCTGTGTTTGCCGTCCTGCACGCAACACGTATATGCCTGACGGTAATGCCGACACGTCGATGTGGCTCGTTAGCGTGCTCGGGTACTGTCCCACTAATTGACCGTTGATGTCGAACAATTCGATGACACGGATGCCTGCATAGTCAGGGTTGCTCACCGTTACGATGCTATGTACAGGATTGGGATAGGCCGTCAGAGTAGTGATTACTACCATTGCCTCTACCTGTTTGCCACCGCATACCTCTATTGTTTGCCCGCCTTCCATGGTCACTTCCACGTTGTACGTCGCCCCTACCGCTGTGGATAAACCTTCGCGGAACAGCGACAGATAGGGTTTCTCCGTCGTAATAGTTTTACCGCCACCTGTCCACTTATACCCTTCGAACTGATGACCGCCACTCTGGTCGATAGCCAAGATGTCATCCCAGTACTGAACGATGACCGTGCTGGGGAAGGGTCGAATGACATCCACCACGTAGTTCTGCGTGTTGCCGCCGACGGTGGACAGAATATTGACCGTGTTTGCCCCGACATTCCTTGCCACCACGTCCTCCGTCGCAGGTTTACCATTAACGGTTACCGTGCCGCCATCAGGTGCAGAGGGAGTGATAGTCACGATGGTGTCGCCACAAGGCAAGGACAGCGTGTAGTGCGTGCTGTCGCGGTGGAACGCAGGCGTCAATTCGGCAGTGCCTGTACCCGTGTTTATGGTGAGGTCTAACAGGTCGGCAGGGTTAGTGGGTGCAGGGGGAGCAGGGGGAGCAACGCTGTTCTCTGTCCACTTGGCGTAGAGGGTTACGGCTTCCGTCACTACGTCGCTCGCGAAGACCCAAGCATTGGTGCAGCCTACCTCTCTGTACCAGCCGTCAAAGGTATAGCCGTCTTTGGTAGGATCGGCGGGTTGCGGTATCTGCTCGTTCTGCGATATGTTCAGCGGGAGAACCGTACTGCCGCCCTGCGCGTCAAAGGTGACCGCGTAGGTAGGCACAGACGTGCTCACCCACTTGGCATAGAGGGTGATGTCGGCCGTGACGGCGTCGTTTGGGAAGTTCCAAGCGGTGGTGTATCCTGCCTCTGTGAACCAGCCTGAAAAGTTGTAACCTGCCCTTGTGGGGTTGGCGGGCTGCGTTGCCTTTTCGCCTTGCGCTATGATTTGCGCAGCAACCACGCTACCGCCCTGCGCGTTGAACGTTACCGTATAGGTAGGCACAGACGTACTCACCCACTTGGCGTACAGGGTTACGGCTGCCGTCACCACGTCGGTCGCGAAGTTCCACTGATTGGTGCAGCCTGCCTCTTTGTACCAGCCTGCAAAGTTGTAGTCTGCTTTGGTAGGCGGTGTGGGGGCGGTGATGGTTGTGCCATCCGGCACATTAGTGAGTGCAGCAACCGCACTGCCGCCATCCACGTTGAAGGTGACCGTATAGGTAGGCACAGACGTACTCACCCACTTGGCGTACAGGGTTACGGCTGCCGTCACCACGTCGCTTGCGAAGTTCCAAGCATTGGTTAAACCTGCCTCTTTGTACCAGCCTGCAAAGTTGTAGTCTGCTTTGGTAGGCGGTGTGGGGGCGGCGATGGTGGCGCCATCTGCCACATTATTGAGTGCAGCAACCGCACTGCCGCCATCGGTGTCGAAGGTGACCGTATAGAGATTGAGCCACTTCGCATAGAGCGTGATGTTGGTGCTTACCACGTCGGTGGCGAAGTCCCAAGCATTGGTTAAACCTGCCTCTTTGTACCAAGCCACAAAGGTGGAGCCGACTTTGGTTGGGGGGGCGGGGGCGGCGATGGTTGTGCCATCCGGCACATCAGTGAGTGCAGCAACCGCACTGCCGCCATTGGTATTGAAGGTGACCGTATAGTGGTTGAGCCATTTCGCATAGAGCGTGATGTTGGTGCTTACCACATCGCTGTCGAAGTTCCAAGCATTGGTTAAGCCTACCTCTTTGTACCAAGCCACAAAGGTGGAGCCGGACTTGGTTGGGGGGGCGGGTGCGCTGATGGTGGCGCCATCTGCCACATTATTGAGTTCAGCAACCGCACTGCCGCCATCGGTGCTGAAGGTGACCGTGAAGGTGCTCACCGGCGTGATGCTGAGGTTGTCGATGGCTACAAGAACGCCGGTGGTGGTGCCGGCAATAGACGAAAATACCAGCCGCTTCACCGTGCCTGCAAACATAGCGGTGGATAGGGTGGCGGTAGCCGTTTGCCAACTGCCCTTGGTGGTGGCGGAAACCGAATAGCCGGCGGGAGGCAAATCCATACTCGGCACCATGCTCGTATCCGACAGATTACAATAGAGATATACGCTCGGTATATCAACAAGTTTGTAGTCAAACGTCAGTTTGAAGGCTTGGATATTACTATTGGCAGCGGGGAACGCTACATCAAACAAGAGGTGAGTGTAATCACTACTACCATTATTGGTAGTGCGGGTCAGAACGAGACCCTCGCCGCCATTCTTGCCCTCGGTGAGGCTTTGCTCCCATTGGGCATCGACACCGGCATTGTTCATAGCAAGCCATTGGGCGGGGGCAAAAGCCGTCTCTGTGAACGGAACCGTCCGCTTGGGCACTGTTAGTGCTGCACCGCCCACTATAAAGGTGTAGTACGTTCTCATATCGACCCAACCGGGGGAGTAGTCGTTAACAGCACCCATGCCCGACGCTGCTCGCACCGTGTACACGCCGGGATTGAGGAAGGTAATCTTGCCTCCACTCGTCGTGTAGTCGCTGCCGTTAGATGCCGTTGTGTTCTGTCCCAGCCCTTGGTAAACGTACACTGAGGCATTGG
The DNA here is from genome assembly GCA_025999735.1 of Bacteroidia bacterium. Classification (GTDB taxonomy): domain Bacteria; phylum Bacteroidota; class Bacteroidia; order Bacteroidales; family Marinifilaceae; genus JAISHE01. Next base: position 3,409 of record BNXR01000070.1, read on the forward strand.
GCGCAGCCCTATTATCAATCACTTGCTCCTCGCCCGTGTTCACCCTTTTTATGGGCATCACTTGCGGGTTTACACTGGGTTGATTAGTACTTGTTAAGCCTGACGGTCTGCTCGTTACCAAATCAGCCTGTTCCTTCATTGACATCATACAGTTATAGAAGATGGCATAGCCGCTATTGGTTAAAGCCGTGCAACTACCAAAGCCCCTAACTGCCGCGAGGCGGGGATTGCCACCAGCATTTATCTGGGTTAAATGTGTACAACCTGCGAACGTCAGCGTATCAAAGTAGTTGTTATTAGCATTAAAAGTTACCAACTGCGGCTCGCCACTGCCATCCAGAATAACGCTCTTTGCCGTACTGTTGGATATAGATACTCTCGCAAAGTGGTCGTTTATGTTGTTGGCAGTGCAGGTAATGGTGTAACTGCCGGGCGCGGCGTAACTGAGGTTGTTGGCTATGACTTGGGTGTACACGCCGTTGCCCACGATGGTGGCATTGGGTCTGCCATCGCCGTAGGATACGGTAACAAGTGCACCCACCGGAATAGTGCCAGCATATAGATTAACCTTTTCCGCAGGGTCGGAGATGCGGAAGGTTACTTTCACGTTGGGGAAAGGCACATCGCCCACCACAAAGGTATATTTCACCTGCGCACCTGTCAGCGCGGCGTTGGTGAGCGTTACCTCGTACACGTATTGGTTGGTGTTGAACTTGATTTTGCCGTCGCCTTGCGTCCAAGTGTAATCACCTCCCGCTGCGTTGTCCGAAGAGGCAAGTTGTATTTTCTTTATGCTTGCCAGCGAGGAGTTGCCGTACACGTTGTCTATCACGTGCTCAATGTTTACAGCCGTTGTTACCTGCGGCAGGGTTTGCAGCCCGTAGGTAATGCTGACACTGACGGGCACACTTGCCTTTATGTCTTTGAGGTTTTCCAGCGTGAGGCTGTTGTTGCTCAGGTTGAGGCTTGTGAGCAGGGGCGCAGTGAGCGTGGTGAGGCTTGTGAGTTCCGTGTTGCTCAGGTCAAGCGCGTAGAAAGTGCCGAAATCATCCGCAGCGTCAATGCTCACCGTGTAGTCGCCCGCATCATCGTAGGTGTGCGAGAGCGTGAGGGGCGTACCGATGTCCTCACCTGCAAAGGTTTCTGTGTTGCCATCGCCCCAATCGACGGTGAAGTCTCTCTCGTTCGCCTCCAGCGTAAGGGTTTTGACGGTGGCGGCGGATGCAGCAGCCCAGTCAAAGGCGATGGACTGTGCGGGCATGCCTACGTTGAAGTTGTATATCACCTTGGTGGCGCCGCTTGCCGTAATGGCGGCATTGGTCAACTCCACCGTGTAGTAGCCATCCGTAGTAAAGGTAATGCCTGTGCCTTGTGTGTAGGTGTAGTCGCTACCGCTGCTGATGGTGGTGCCCTCGCTGTTCTTCACCGTTACCACAGTGGCAGTGCTTGCGCCGCCCAGCGTGGCAGGCTCTACAAGGGGAATAGGAGTGTTTGCTGCGCCGCTGCGCCACTTGTTTTGCGTGCCAAAGACGCTGCTGCTGCCATTAACAGCGAGTGCCTGCCGTAGGTCATACAGTTGCTGTAGTCCCATAGCGTTACCGGAGCAGTTTTCTACGAAGTGCTTTGAGCCTACCACTAAGGTGGTTTCCAGCAGGTTGCGCTGACATTGCACCTGAATGCCGGCACCGTTGAACTTTGCCTCGCCGTAGGTGTCGGTGTTGAGTTGCAGTTGCGTGAGGCGGTTGTAGCCGCAGTGTATAAGACCCAGCCAGGGGTTTTTGCTTAAATCAAGGGTGGCGAGCTTGTGGTTGTTGCACTGCAACCTCTCCAGCGCAGGGGCTTGCGTTACATCCAAGGCAGTGAAGACGGAGTAACCGTCGTCGTGGTTGGCATGAAGCGCCGTGAGCAGTGTGCCAAAGGGGGCGGTGATGCTTACATTTTGGGTGCCTGCGGTGGTATATTTGTGCTTCAGGGTGAGGGGCGACATACCGTCGGTAGTGTTGATGGGCGCTGTTTCGCCCGTGCCATTGTAGGTCTGCTGGGTGCCATCGCCCCAATCGACCGTAAAGGGCTGCCCGTAGGAGGCACTCAGTGCAAAGACGGTGGAGTCCGTGCTGCCCTTGGTGTCTAAGGTGATGTTGATGCGCTGCTCGGTGTAGTCGCCGCTCACTGCTGTAATGTAGTTGTTTACATTACCGTACGCGGTCATTACCGGAACGCGGTAGGCACCCTCTTTCAAAAAGGTGATGTCGTTGTCGATGATGGTGAAGTCCACGCCTGACGCGGCACTTGCATTGTTATACATAACAGTGGCATCGTCGTAGATGTCGATGTTGACCTTGAGGGCTACGGGAGTGCCCACTGTGGCAATAGCAGAAAAGGCTTGTGGTCCGCAACCACTGCAATCTAATTGGAAACCAAGCGTGTTGAGTGCTGCTGCGCTCAGGTAGTTGCCGCCTGCCGCCACCATGAGGGCGGGGTTGCTGTTGAGCCTTAGGTTGCCGTCGGTAATGAGGTTGCCGTCGCAATCCAGCGCGATGAGGTTGGGCGCTTTGCTCAGGTCCACCGCCAGCGCGTAGTTGGAGCCGCCCACCGTCAGTTCGGTGATGCCGGTGCCTGCGATGGTGGCGGTGTATGCACCGGGGGCATCGTAGGCAGCGGCGGTGTATGCCGTGCTGCTACCGCTGCCAAAAGTTTCTACCGCGCTGCCATCACCCCAGTCCACCGTAACGGTGCTGCTCGCGGTGTAGGAGATGTTTTTGGAGCCGCTTGTCCACGCAATGCGGACAGTGTCGAGAGTCGGCTCCTTTACCGTTACTGCACAATCTGCCGTAAAGTTGCCGTCGGCGGTGGTAACGGTGATAGTGGCATCGCCTACGGCTTCTGGCGTCACTACGCCATTGCTCACGCTGGCAATGCTCGGCGCACTACTAATCCACGATACATTCTTATTAGTGGCATCGTTTGGCGTAAAGAGTGGCGTGAGGGTCTCCGTGCTACCACCTGCGAAAAGCGTTGTAGAAGGCTTGAGCGCTACGCTCGCAAGGTAAATGCGCGTTGCACTTACCGTTACCTCACAGGCTGCCTGAAAGTTGCCTTCGGTGGTGGTAACGGTGATAGTGGCTGTGCCTGGGGCAACTGCCGCTATCTCGCCATTGTTCACCGTTGCTACTGCCGTGTTGTCGCTGTCCCACGTTACCACCTGGTTAGTGGCATCGTTCGGCTCAACGGTAGCCGTGAGGGTCTCCGTGCCACCTTCTGCCATCACAAGCGTTGTAGAAGGCTTGTTGAGCGTTACGCCCGTAACCGCAACAGTTTGTAGCGTAATCGTCAGCGCTTGCAGATATGGATAGTTAGCGTAGCCGCTTTTTACCACAAACTTGATGAAGCGTGTGCCCGCAGGACATGCCCTAACACTTACTTGCGAATTCTCGCCACCTGTGAAATCAGCGTGGTAAGTGTACGTGCTGCCGCCGTCCGATGAAGTGTGCAGTTCAATGTAGTCGCCGAACAATGCCGTAATTTGTACCGACGGGACAACACCCACTCCCACACTCAGTTCGGGCATAATGACATAACCGTCCGTACCAAAGTGCAACGAGCCGCTGTAGTTTGACGTGTAGGTCATGCCCGAAAGCGTCCAGCCCGGGCCCGACACATCAATCGAATTGTTAATGTTGTTGGTGTAGGGGAACGAGGTAATGTCCGCACGTGCCACCATTGTTACTAAGTTTGCCGTTACCAGCATCGCAGCCGTAGCCGCCATCATAATGAATGTTCTTGTCTTCATATTATAACTGTTTAAATGATTAAGTGATTACTAAATGAATGTAGGGATGTAGGGGCGGGGTTTGCCCGCCCAATGTAGGAATGTAGGAATGTAGGAATGTAGGGGCGCACCTGCGTGTGCCTCTTGTCTTGAACTGTGATTTTAGTATGATTATCAAGATTACCATGATAATCAGGGCAGGGACACGGCTTGCAAAGCCGCGCCAGCGAAAGAGGTTGCGGGTTAAGCCCGCAATGACGTTGGGTAGGGGTTGCTTCCCCCCCCCCTACAACCACGCGGGTTTCCGAAGGTGGTTGCGGTGCACGCCGTAGGGCGTGCGGGGTACGGTGGGTGGGTGGTGGGTAGATGGCACACGACAAAATCCGCCATCTGAGCGGATTGTAAGTGGTGAGTATGTGATGTAAGTCCTAACAGTACCATGGTCTTCAAGTTTAGGATTAGATGCACTTCTTATTCGGGGTGCAAAGGTAATACATGTTATTGTACAAACCAAATAATCTTTCACCTTTCTTGTCTTGAACCATGATTTTAGTATGATTGATAAGATGACCATGATAATTGTCTCATCTCTTTCCTTCCTCTTTCATCTTGCTAATCCTTTAATCTTATGAAAATCATGGTTCAGACAATCCAGGGGACACGGCTTGCAAAGCCGCGCCAGCGAGATTATACGGATAGACATTCTATCACTATACGGATAGACACCCTATCCCTATACGGATAGACAGTCTATCACTATACGGATAGACACCCTATCATTATACGGATAGACATTCTATCACTATACGGATAGACACCCGAACCGTTTTTGTCTTGAACCACGATTTTAATAAGATGAACAAGATGACCAAGATAATTGTCTCATCTCTTTCCTTCCTCTTTCATCATGGTAATCCTTTAATCATATTAAAATCATAGTTCAGACACTCCGCATCGAGGTGTTATAACACCCCGCACCGGAGCCCTATACGGTCCGACACCCGAACCCTATACGGTCCGACACTCGAACCCTATACGGTCCGACACCCGAACCCTATACGGTCCGACACCCGAGCCCTATACGGTCCGACACCCGAACCGTTTTTGTCTTGAACCACGATTTTAATAAGATGAACAAGATGACCAAGATAATTGTCTCATCTCTTTCCTATCCTCTTTCATCATGCTAATCCTTTAATCTTATTAAAATCGTGGTTCAGACAATCTACATCGGGGTGTTGTAACGCTCTACGGTAGGAATACGGAGATTGCGGGTAGGGGCGCACCTGCGTGTCTGCCCTGATGATAAGAGGGCGTAAATGGGTATAGACGGGGCATGCCCCGTCTATACAAATGTCTTGAACCACGATTTTGTCAAGATGGAAGGATTACCAAGATAATTGTCTCATCTCTTTCCTTCCTCTTTCATCTTGCACATCTTGTTAATCTTATTAAAATCATGGTTCAAGACAAGGAGATTGCGGGTCAAGCCCGCAATGACGGTTGGGCAGGGGCACGGCTTGCAAAGCCGCGCCAGCGAAAGATAATCTATCCCTCTTTCATCATGCTAATCCTTTAATCTTATGTAAATCGTGGTTCAGACAATGACGCAAGGGTCGCCCCTACATTCGCACCGTCACAACCCAAACGCCACCCCTACCTTCACGCCGACCGAGAACAGGTTCGCTTTGTCGACTGATGGGGTCGTGGTCGTGAGCGCACTATTGTGCGGTAGTGGTGATACGGTAGAAGTGGGGTTGTACGCTATATCGGGGTCGTACCCTACCAAACGGTTGGTCGGTGAGGGTAGGATGTTCACGACACCGTAGTCGAGATAGACACCGGTATATAGTCCCAGCTTGTCGGACAGTCCCCAGTGCATGCCCGCATCCACCGATAGAGCTACGCTCAGACCTAACGATAAGTCACCCGAAGAAGTGACGTTAGGGTAGGTCGTTAAGGCGTGCTGCGCTTCGTCATACACGGTTAGTGCTGTTTTCGGGAAGTCGCCCGTAGTGGTGAGGCTTTTGATGGCGACATCGTAGCTGCCCGAAAGGGCAAAGCCCACCTTCAGGCCTGCACCTGCTTGAAATCTGTGCGTGCCGGTGGTTTGGTATCGTGCCTTGAGCGGGATGTGCAAGTACGTGGCACTCTGCTTTTCCTCATACCCTACGAAGTCACTGTTGAACTTCAACTCTTCACCCTTCAAGGATAGCGAATAGTCATCGTGATACGTGTCGGCGGTGAGGGTGGCCGAAGCGACGGAGAACTCCAAGCCGGTGGATATGCCCCATTCAGGGGTCAGCAAATAGGTGTAACCCACGCCACCACCACCACCAAAGCCACCCGCCACCTTCATCCGCGTGGGGGCGGAATATTGTATCGATGATAGACCACCAAGAGCGTAGGCGGAGAATTCGTGCGTGGGTGTTTGTGCGGCGGCAATGCCGCCACACAAAAGGAGGCACGCGGTGATTGTTGGGGCGGGGTATGCCCGCCCGATGATATGTTCCATTATATGTTTCATGTTATGTTTGTTTATGTAGGGGCGCACCCGTAGGTGCGCCCACACGGTTCATTATTCTATTATTATCTTCTGTGTTTGCCGTCCTGCCCGCAACACGTATATGCCTGACGGTAATGCCGACACGTCGATGTGGCTCGTTAGCGTGCTTGGGTACTGTCCCACTAATTGACCGTTGATGTCGAACAATTCGATGACACGGATGCCCGCATAGTCAGGGTTGCTCACCGTCACCGTGCTACGTACAGGGTTGGGATAGGCCGTCAGAGTAGTGATTACAACCATTGCCTCTACCCGTTTGCCATCGCATACCGATACTGTTTGCCCGTTGTCCATGGTCACTTCCACGTTGTACGTCGCCCCTACCGCTGTTGATAAACCTTCGCGGTACAGCGACAGATAGGGTTTCTCCGTCGTAATAGTTTTACCGCCACCTGTCCACTTATACCCTTCGAACTGATGACCGCCACTCTGGTCGATTGCCAAGATGTCATCCCAGTACTGAACGATGACCGTGCTGGGGAAGGGTCGAATGACATCCACCGTGTAGTTCTGCGTGTTGCCGCCGACGGTGGACAGAATATTGACCGTGTTTGCCCCGACATTCCTTGCCACCACGTCCTCCGTCGCAGGTTTACCATTAACGGTTACCGTGCCGCCATCAGGTGCAGAGGGAGTGATAGTCACGATGGTGTCGCCACAAGGCAAGGACAGCGTGTAGTGCGTGCTGTCG
>BNXR01000071.1 GCA_025999735.1 Bacteroidia bacterium
GGGGGGGGGGGGGGGGGGGGGGAAGCACCACCCACTAAACAAGACCACCAAGCGGCCCACCGCCGCGCACCACATACCAAACGGGCGGGCGCGATTTATCGCGCCCACACAGCGGTTGTCCCTTGTGTGTACCACAAAGGGACAACCGCTGCCAACGCCACTGCCCCCCTTATGTGACAACGATGTTGTCCATAAGGGGGAGGCAGTGGCGTTCCCGTTTGGGATGCAATGTGTGCCCTTCGGGCACACATTGTATAGACGCGATAAATCGCGTCTATACGGTGCGCGGCTGGCGGCTCACGATGGGGTTCGGGGGTGGTTCACCAGAGTGAACCGGTGCGGTTCACCAGAGTGAACCGAGGAAGTTCACCAGAGTGAACCGAGGAAGTTCACCAGAGTGAACCGAAGAAGTTCACCAGAGTGAACCGAAGTGGTTCACCAGAGTGAACCGAAGTGGAGGCACAGAAGCCTCCGATGCGGAGGCACAGAAGCCTCCGGTGCGGAGGCACAGAAGCCTCCGATGTGGAGGCACAGAAGCCTCCGGTGTGGAGGCACAGAAGCCTCCGAAGTGGAGGCACAGAAGGCTCCGGTGTGGTGCCCTATATGGCTCCGATGCGGGGTGTACACCTTGTACAGACGCAAGATATTGCGTCTCTACATACTAAACTACTAAATACTACTTGTACAGACGTAGCATGCTACGTCTCTACATTCCTACATTTCTACATTCCTAAATTACTACATTCTATTTATCGGTTACTACTACTAAGGCTGTCCCATCGGCACAACGGGGAAGGGCGCAATGGTCAGAACGTGGCGCAAACAATACATAGAGTTCCAAGGGCGCAATGGTTGAACGGGGCGCAAAAGAAACAAATAGAGTTCCGCAATTTGCAGGGGGTAGAACGCCTTCCACCTTTGCAGAGGGTTAAACAACGGGGGGCACAACAAATAAATAGTTTATAATTATGACACAGAGTTTACAATGGTCGGAAGTGACCAAAAAGGTTTTCAATGGCATAGTGCTTTACGCGCTTGCAGGTATTTTATTAGGGATATTTGACCCTATCGAGTCGCTCGTTTCGACGGGTGACACGTTGGCTTCATTGGCGGGCGTACAGAATGCGTCGGGTGGAGCAGGTAGTTTTCTGAGCATCTTCTGTTACATCTTTCAGGCGGGTCTTATCTTGGGTTGCATCCTCATCTTCGTAGGATTGACAGGCTTCAAGGACATCTTGGACGGTGCGGACCAGAAGGCAATCGGTAAAGTGCGTCTGGCGTACATCCTTGTACTGATAGGGGTAGCGGTAGATTTCATCCCGTTAATGGGTTGGATAAGCACCATCTTGGGCATCATAGCCTTCATTTACATGTTGCTGGGCTACTCGGCGTTGAAATCGTCGTCCACCTTCCCGGAACTGGCACGTGGTGGTGCTTCGTTACTGTTCGTTGCGTTAATCCTGTTGATAGTGGGCGAGGTAGTGGACTTCATCCCCTTTGCCGGCGACATCTTGCAGGGCATCTTGAACATCGTGGCGTACATCCTGATATTCGTAGGCTGGAAGAAAATCAAGGATGCCTAAGCCCAATGAGTAGAGCACAGTGGATAGTGAATAGGGGGTGGGTTGGTTAATACATAATACATACATCGTTGTTTTGACCACTCGTTATTCATTATTCACTTTCTATACCTTTATATATATAGGTACAACCTAACGTTCGACGTTCTTTGACATTTTGTTTATATTAGAAATAGTGTTACCTTTGTGGCATCAGATGAACTTTAATATGTAGTAGTTATGCCAATCCTTTCGATGTTTTACGGACTGTTAGTGCGGATGTATTATGCGCCCAAAGAGCATAATCCGCCACACATTCACGTGGTATATCAAGAGAAAGAGGCTACTCTCAACATATTGGACGGCTCGGTGATAAAAGGCGAATTGTCGCAGCGACATCTGCGGCTCGCACAAGCGTGGATAGAAATACACAGAGAGGACCTACTGGCGGACTGGCAACTCTGCCAAAGTGGAGAGGAACCACGTCCCATAAACCCATTAATTTGATGTTATGTATTTAGGGGTTACGGCGGTAAAGCCGCTCAGCGATTACGAATTGTTGCTCACCTTTGAAAGTGGCGAGCAGCGGCGGTTTGATATGAAACCATACCTTAATATTGGTCCCGTATTCAAAGCCCTGCGAGACCCTGCAATGTTTGCAACGGTGCGGGTTTGTGCGCGTAGCATCGCGTGGCAGAACAAAGCGGATATAGACCCCGAAGTGCTGTATCCTGATAGTACTCAACTTTGAACGGCTACGAATATAGTTACCATATATATTAGGTTCGTACAAAACCTTTACATACCTTTACGCCGAAACTAATCCCATGTACCACCTATAACAAATGGTCTGTGGAGAGGTTAAACACATTAATATTACGGTTATGACAGTGAAAGAGCAGCAAGAGCAGAGTAAGATGGAGCCTTATGCAGAGGCATCGCGGTACATGAAAAACGCGGAGGACACATTGCGGAAGACACGCAAAGAAGACGGTTACTACCTTGACGGGAAATACGTGGGTACTGCTTGTGGCATTGCCTACAAAGGAGTACTGAAGGCAATGGATGCGTGGCTGGAAGCAAAGGGGGTATCGGTGCCCATCAGGCGCGACAAGACCAAAAAGCATCGTTCTATTGATATGTATAGGCGCGATGTGCGCTTTGACGGGAAAATGCTAACACACTTGAACGTTGTCTATAATGCTTTGCATTTATCCGGCTACTATGATGAAGTGCTAAAAGCCTCTACTATCAAAGATGGTTTTGACTCGGCTTATTCTATCATTGCCCGCATCAAGCCTGATGTACCGGAGGAGGAGTTACAGCAATACCTTGAAGAGCACACCAAGAAGAAATCTACGTTGTGGGGACAACTGTCCTCGTTGCTATCGTTTTGAAGAAGAGGAGAGGTTAAACGCATTAATATTACGGTTATGACAGTGAAAGAGCAGCAGGAGCAGAGTAAGATGGAGCCTTATGCAGAGGCGATGCGTTTTATGAAGAACGCAGAGGAGACATTGCAGAAGACACGCAAAGACGACGGCTACTACCTTGACCGTAAATATGTGCGTAGGGCGTGTGGTATTGCCTACAAAGGGGTACTTGTTGCGTTAAGTGCGTGGTTACAATTGAAGGGAGTGTCTGTCCCCAAGCGGAAGCGCGAAACTATAGAATGTTGCATGGATGCTAACGTGGCACGATTGGACGAAAGGTTAGCTATGGAATGGAACACAGTGTGTTCGATTTTGCTGAGGAGTGGATACTATGAAGGCTTACAAGATGAACGTATAATAAGTTCGAGTTTTGAAGATGCTTACGACATCATTGCCCGCATCAAGCCTGATGTGCCGGAGGAGGAATTACAGCAGTACATCGAAGAGCACACCAAGAAGAAATCTACGCTGTGGGGACAACTGTCCTCGTTTATGCTGTTTTGAACGCCCCTGCTGCGTCAATTGGGCGGGCAAACCCCGCCCCTACCCGCAATCTCTTTGTCTTGAACCACGATTTTAATAAGATTAACAAGATGTGCAAGATGAAAGAGGAAGGAAAGAGATGAGACAATTATCTTGGTCATCTTGTCAATCTTGACAAAATCGTGGTTCAAGACTAACCTACCCGTCATTGCGGGCTTGACCCGCAACCTCGTCAATTACGACATTGCTACATTGTAGGGGCGTATTGCAATACGCCCCTACGACATTGGGCGACCGCACCCCGCCCCCCTATCGACCCTAATATAAACAAAGCAAACAGGAAACAATATTGTACGGGCGTATTGCAATACGCCCCTACCATTAACAATTAATCATTAACCCTAAGTACTTAATCACTTAATCATTTAAACAGTTATAATATGAAGACAAGAGACATTCTTATGATGGCGGCTACGGCTGCGATGCTGGTAACGGCAAACTTACTAACAAAGGTGGCACGTGCGGACAATACCACGATATACACCAACGCAATTAGCAGTGCGGATGATGTGGCGGGCTGGACGCGTTCGAGCTCATCTTACAATGCAGCCAACGACGGCTCGTTGCTGTTTAGTAATGGCGGTTCTGCCACTATGCCCGAACTGAATGTGGATGCGGGTGTTGTGCCGACGGTACAAATTACGGCAATTCAGGGCAGCAGCATTTCCCTGTACACTTCACCGACCGGCAGCACGTACACTTACCAAGGGAATTTCACAGGTGCCTATACTTCGACAACAAGTACTAAGGTATGTCCTGCGGGCACACGCTTTATCAGGTTTAATGCCACCGCCGGCAGTGTATATCTGCAATCGCTGACGGTTACGATACCTATTGCGGTTACGGGCGTAGTGCTCAACAAGGCCACTACAGCGCTGGCGGTCGGTGGTAGCACGGAGACACTCACGGCTACCGTTGTGCCGAACAATGCTGCCGACCCGAGTGTATCGTGGAGTAGTGACAATGCGAGCATTGCCAGCGTGGATGTCAACGGCGTAGTAACGCCAGTTGCCGCAGGCACAGCCACTATCACCGTTACCACCACCGACGGTAGCCATACGGCAACCTGCGATGTAACGGTAAGTGCAACGAGTGTTGCGCTTACGGGCGTAGCGCTCAACAAGGCCACTACAAGGCTTTTCGCAGGTCGTAGTACGGAGACCCTCACGCCACTCTTTACGCCAACCAATGCCACCAACCAGAATGTATCATGGGGCAGTAGCGACGGGACCATTGCCAGCGTGGCTGCTAATGGCGTAGTGACGCCAGTCGCCGTAGGCACAGCCATTATCACCGTTACCGCCGCCGACGGCGGCCATCAGGCAACCTGTGCAGTAACGGTAGAGGAGCCACCTTTGGACACTGTCCGCGTAGCGTGGACAAGCGGCGCCAAAAACTTCTCTTACACCGCGAATGGTAACATTACGGTGGACTGGGGCAATGGCAGCCCTGTAGAAACTTTCACGAGCGGCGCGGCATACCACGCCTCTGCCTACGATGCCCTCGGTGCATACACCGCCATCATTTCGGGCAACAACCTCACCGTGTTAGAAATCAACAACCAAAGCGTGCTGGCGGTGGACCTAAGCAAGGCACACAGCCTCACCACCTTGAAGTGCTATAACAACCTCATCACCGACGGCAACCTAATCCTCAACGCCAACGGCTCACTCACCGTGGACGTAGGCGACAACTACCTGAGTGCGGCGGCACTCAACGCGCTGGGCACCCAGTTTGCGCCCACCAGTGGTTCCACCACACAAACCTTTACCTCTATTGCCACTGTGGGCACTCCCGTGACCCTCAAAGGTGGCAGCAACTCCTACGGTACAATCATTATAAACGACGGCTCCGCCACTCTCGGCACCGTCTCCGCCGTAAGCGACGTAAACTACACTATCAGCGGCGACAACATCACCTTTCTGACCGAAGGTGTCTATCGTGTTGTAGTGGGGAGCATCGGGTCCGGCGGCACTCACACTGTAAACAACTACGTCACCGTAGTGAGCGGCTACGCCGCCGACCAGCAGCAGATTGACATCACCTTAGACACCAAGGGCAGCGCGGACTCCACCGTCTTCTCCCTGAGTGCGTCCTACGGACAGCCCTTTGACGTCAGTTGGGGTGACGGCACTACGGAAACCTACGACGGCACGGGCGAAAAAGCACCTACACCTACCGGCGCCACCGCAGGTACGTCGCCCCTCACCCTGAAGCACAAATATACCACCGCAGGCAACAAAAGCGTAACCATCACCGCCCCCTTTACCACACTCCTCACGGCGCTTAATGCCAACCACGGCAACGGTCGCTCCGTCTTCACTGCCTTAGACGTAACCAAAGCCCCCGCCTTGGAAGGGTTGCTTTGCGAGAACCACAACCTCGCCACCCTCGATGTGCGCAACAACCTCTGGCTCGGACGCTTGAACTGCGGCTACAACCACCGCCTCACAACGCTGCAACTCAGCACTGCCACCAACGGCGTGGCAAAATACAGCAGTGCCAGCATTCAGGTGGAATGTCAGAACAACCGCATAGACACCGTAGAGATTGGCACACGGCACGATATTAATTGTAGTAATAACGCCATCAGCCTGCAAGGAGCGTACAACATCAAGCAGAAGACAGTGATTGGTGCCGTCATTGGTGACCAAAACAGGTGGCTCAGTGGTGAGGAAAACGTGCTCATTCCCCTGGTGGATATGGTTGCCACGGGCACAACGGTGAAGAACAGCGCGGGTGGCACCATCACTACCGGCTTCACCTACACACCAGGCACAGGCATTACCTTTACTACGAATGGCTACTACACCTTGGAATTGACCCATAGCAGCGTTACAGGCGGCAAGGTGATATACAACTTCAACGTAGGCATGGGCGTACAGTCCATCGCCTTTGACTGGACTGCCAGCACCACCGCCAAGACGTTTACACTGGCGGAGGCGAACAATAGAGACTTCACCGTCAATTGGGGCGATTTAACAGGCGTAGAAACCTACACAGGCAAGGGTACGGGTACGTCCCTCACGCTCTCGCACACCTACGCTGCTGCGGGCAACTACACGGTGACCATTGCCGCTGTGGATGGTTCTTGCGCTTTCTATACGCTTGACCTGAGCAACACGGAACTCACAAGCCTCACGCTCTCTGCGCCCACGCTCACAAGCCTCAACGTGAGCAACAACCGCCTCACGCTGTCACAACTCAAAGGCATAAAAGACCAAAGCGGAACTGCCTCTGTTACCTACGGACTGCAAACCCTGCCGCAGGTCATAACAACGGCTATAAACGTTGAGCGCGTGATAGACAACGCATACACCAACTCCACCGTCAGCGTGCGGAAAAAGCGGTTTGCCGATTGGAGTACGGCAACGGCAAGTACTGATTACACTTGGACGCAAGGCGACGGCAAGATTAAGTTCCTCACCGACCAGTGGCAGTACGAGGTAACGCTCGAAAACGCCGCGCTGACTGGTGCGTCGGTGAAACAGACCTTCGAGGTGGGCGATATGCCTTCCCCCAACGTGAAAGTAACCTACCGCATCACCGACGAGACGGTGCAAAAGCCTAAGTTGTATGTCGACATCCCCGCAGGGAAAAGTATCACCGTAGATTACGGCGACGGCATACAAACAGCCACCTTCACGGCCATTGGCACAGACATCTATGATATAACCAACAATATCAGTTACACCGCCGCCGGCACTTACACCATTACCTGCACCACCACCGATAGGAACGACCACTTTACGAAGGTGATTATACAAGATTGTAGGGCAAAGAGCATTACCGTGGATGGCAGCAGCGAGACGCAATTGGCAGAGTTAACTATCCAAAACACGGATGCCGATACGCTCACGTTCGTTGATTGCACAGGCTTAACTGCCACGAATATTAGTGGCAACAGTTCCCTCGTGGCAGTGAATGGTTTTGACGTCAGCAGTGAAACCCCGAACAGTGGTACTGTTAACTTTGCAGAGAGTATGATGTCCATGCAAATGCAGGCTACTTTGGGGTCGAATTACGCTAACTATTATTATGGTGGTGGTGCTAATTTCACCCTATTCCCACAGAGGATGCCCACACAAAGGGTGAGCATAAACGAGGAACAAGTGATAGATGACCGCGCTTCCCACACTAGTTATGTTTACACTGTATCCGTTGTCAAGCCGCTGAACAATAGCGTAGATGCAACTCCCAGCACCGACTACACATTGTCTGCAGGCGAAGACAAGATTACCTTCCTCCAGCCCGGCGTATATTCGGTAACAGTAGAGGATGGCAACAACTATGGTCACTCTAAGTTAGGTTCAATATACACCTTTGTGGTGGATGCGGCACTAACGGTGCCCAAGCGGACGGTTCTTCCTTTCACAGTTACTTTTGATGACCCTGCCCAATGGCTGTCTGTAAATGGCACTGATGGCGCGTGGGTGCAAAGCAACACCGAGGGTAAAGATGGTGGCGCAGGTGTCGTGTTGCCCGACCCTGCACCCAATTTGGGTGCAGGCTATTCTCACCTCTTCTTTGATGTGGAGTTCCCCCCTGTCAGTAGTATCGGTAGTAACACTAACTTCCGATTGACGTTTGACTACAAATGGAGTGCCGGCTATTCTCCCTCTTGTTGGCTGTCGGATACGAGCAGAGTACCGAGCAGCAATTATGTTGGCGGCAGCATTGTTGCCATCTACCCCACAGGCGATTGGCACACGGAGACCGTCAATTTACCCGCCGCCCAATACGCCGGTACGGTGAAGCGGCTGGTATTTACGTTTCGTCCTTACTATTCTTACAGTTCTGCCCTTGACAACGTCAGCATCACGACGTATCAGTCCTTCACAGTCACGTTCAATACGGCTGGCGGTACAGCGAGAAGTCCCATCAATGTGGAAGGTGGCACAACCTTTGCCGCCCCCGCAGCACCTACCAAAGACGGCTTCACCTTTGACGGCTGGTACACAGAGGCAGGCTGCACCACCGCTTGGAACTTCGCCAGCGATGTGGTAACAGCCAACATCACGCTCTATGCGAAATGGCTCAACCACTATACGGTCACCTTCAACACCGATGGCGGCAGTGCGGTTGCTGCACTCACTGATGTGGTAGATGGCGCAACCATCACCGCCCCCTCCGCCCCTACCAAGTCCGGCTCCACCTTTGTGGCTTGGTACAAAGAGGCAGGTTTAACCAATCAGTGGAACTTCGACAGCGACGTGGTAAGCACCAACATCACGCTGTATGCGAAATGGCTCGTTCCTGTAACGGGCGTAACGCTCAACACGGGCACGCTCTCGCTTGCAGTGGGTGCAGAGGAGACCCTTATCCACACCGTTGAGCCAGGCAATGCCACCAATCAGGGTGTATTGTGGAGTAGTAGCGACGATGGCAAGGCCAGCGTGGACAACACGGGCAAGGTGACGGCGGTCGCCGTAGGCACAGCCACTATCACCGTGACCACCAACGACGGTGGTTATGCAGCAACTTGTAACGTAACGGTGACACCTATAGCGGTAACGGGCGTAACGCTCAACAAGAGCACTACCACGCTTCTCATCGGTGGACAGGAGACCCTCACGGAGACAGTTCTACCACTCAATGCCACCAACAAGGCGGTAACGTGGAGTAGTAGTGCGCCGAGCATTGCCAGCGTGGACAATGGTGTCGTGACGGCACATACCGCAGGCGAAGCCACCATAACGGCAACTTCCGCCGCCGATGCCACCAAGACAGCAACCTGCACCGTAACAGTGAGCGCAACGAGTGTAGCGGTCACGAGCGTATCGCTCAACAAGACCTCTACCACGCTTCTCATAGATAGCACGGTGACCCTCACGCCCACTATTCTACCACTCAATGCCACCAACCAGAACGTATCGTGGAGTAGCAGTAACGGGGGCGTAGCCAGCGTGAGCAATGGCGTAGTAACGGCACATACCGTAGGCACAGCCACTATCACCGTGACCACCGCCGACGGTAGCAAAACAGCAACCTGTGCGGTAACGGTGAGCGCGACGAGTGTGACAGTCACCTTTGACGCACAAGGCGGCAGCGAGGTTGCCCCGCAGACCATAGCGCAAGGCGAAAAGGCAACGCAACCCACACCGCCTACCAAAGCAAACTACAACTTTGCAGGCTGGTACAAAGAGGCAGGATACACCACCCCTTGGAACCCAAACGACGTGGTGACGGAAAACATCACCCTCTATGCTAAGTGGATAGACGCCTCGGTGCCTACCTACGCGGTCACCTTCAACGTGGATGGCGGTACGGCGGTTGCCCAGCTGGACATATCGCGGGGCGAAAAGGTACCGCAACCGAACAGTCCCACAAAGGCAGGCTACACCTTTGGCGGCTGGTACAAAGAGGCAGGCTGCACCACCGCTTGGGACTTCGCGAGCGACGTGGTGACGGCAGCCGTAACCCTCTACGCCAAGTGGACAGAGGACAGCAGCGTTACTCCGAGCAATCCTGCCGACCTGTCAGGCCTTACCATAGACATAAAAATGGGTACAGGCACAGTGGCGGCCGTATTGACGCCTGCATTCCACCCCGACAGCACGCACTACACGCTGTCCTTGCCTTGTGGCGACACCATCGTGACTATCACTCCCTCTGCACCTGATGGCGGCACGGTAACCGTTAATGGTAAACCTGCGACGGAGGACGTGGTGGCAAGG
>BNXR01000072.1 GCA_025999735.1 Bacteroidia bacterium
AAAGCGGAAAGACTAAACGGGAAAATTCAACGATTTGTTACAAATAATTATGGCATGAAAGACAAAGATTTTGCACTATACAGAATTGCGGGATATTTTTCATAGCACCGGAAAAAAATAATTAACCCATAAACTGAATCGTTATACCTCTTGATGCAATCTTCTAGTTTCATATTTTATATTGTTATAATGACGCAAAAATAGCGAAAAATAAATGAATACCAATGTTTCTTTATCGAATTATTGAAAATAATTTATACCTTTGTCGCTGAATTTTAACACAAAAGAAATGTAAAAGAGAGAAAAATTAGAGAAATAGAAAAGCGTTAGCTTTATTCTTGCACTTTAAAACGACCAATTTTAGAAGTATCCGCAAGTATAATAAGTAACGTTCACGTGTTGCGTGGGCTGGCTTATTTGCGGATACAGGTGCTTGGTCGTACCTAAAGTGCAGATAAAGATATTGTCCCACGCTTTTCATTTGTCATAAATGGAATAATTAACGGAATAAAAACGAATAAAACTCTAACTTATGAAAACGACCAAAAAAATAGGTATCGCAGTGATGTTGCTGCTAATCGGCAGCATGAATGAACAATCGCAATTAGGAGCGAAAAGAGTAGAGAAAGGGAAAGCTGAAAGTGTCGCTAAGCACCATCTGCAATCAAAGCATCGGAACAGAGGCAAAAACGAACTCCGATTAAAGAAGACTGCCTTTAGGCAGAAGCACAATACAAATAAGCAACAGCGTAGAAGTACATCACCGACTGCGGATAGTCCGGAACCGGCATATTACGTTTTTAATGTCAATGAAGACAACCAAAACAGTGGTGAACAGGGATTTATCATCGTTTCAGGCGATGACATCGCAAAGCCCATACTCGGATATTCCGACAATAGTACTTATGATGAAAACAACCTAGCACCCAATTTCGTGTATTGGATGGAATGTCTAGAGCAAGAAATAGGCACTGCCGCAGAAAATAATGTCGCACAAAGCGAAGAAACAAAGGAAGAGTGGGATACGTATATGAGTGGAGCCCCACTAGGAACCGTTGTGGTGGAGCCGTTGATTAAAACAAAATGGAACCAAAGCGAACCTTATTACAATTCATGCCCCAGCATCAGTGGGACAAAAACAGTTACAGGCTGCGTTGCTACAGCAATGGCACAGATTATGAAATACCATAATTACCCAATAATAGCAACAAAGACAATCCCGAGCTATACAACTATAACGAGAAGCATCCCTGTAAATGCTGTAAATGCTGTTTATTATGATTGGGAAAACATGATAAACACCTATTCATCCAGTGCTACGGCTGGACAAAAGAATGCTGTAGCGACATTAATGCACCATTGCGGTGTAAGTGTAGAAATGGATTATAACCTATCAAGTAGCGGTGGAAGTGCAGCCTATAGTGCAAATGTCCGTACGGCTCTAACAACTTATTTTGATTATGATGGTAGCATCCAACACATACAGCGGTCTTCTCACAATAATAACGATTGGCATAATTTACTGAAAACACAAATTGATGCAGGTTTACCTGTCTATTATGATGGCTTTAATGAAACCAATACCGGACATGCTTTTGTGTGTGATGGATACGATTCTGACGGTAAATTTCATTTCAACTGGGGGTGGGGTGGACATCAAGATGGATATTTTGCAACAACGGCACTAAATCCAGGTAGTGAAGGGGAAGGAGCCGGTGCGGGAACGTACAATCAGGGTCAAACTATCATCATAAATATCAAGCCCGGTTCAACGCTTGCTGTAACAGGTGTAACACTCAATAAATATGCCACAACTATTGGTATAGGTAATACGGAACAACTAATCGCCTCCGTGAAACCGCTCGCTGCCACTAACAAAGCCGTAACGTGGAGTAGTAGCAATACGGATGTGGCTACAGTAAGCAGCACAGGCGAGGTAACGGGAGTAGCCGTAGGCGCAGCCTCCATCACGGCAACCACCGAAGATGGCGGCTTTACAGCAAATTGCGCAGTAACGATATCAATTATAGATGTTGTGTCCAATTATACGTTTGAAAGCGGCACAGACATATCTGCGTGGCAATTTGCTCAAACGGGAACCAACAAATGGTATCTCGGCACAGCCACATCCTACGAAGGTAGCCGCAGTATGTACATATCCAACAACAATTACTCCTACGATTATACAATCACGTCAACCAGCGTTTCGCACGCTTATATTCCTGTGACATTTGCGTCCACCTCTGCGCCCTATACCTTGACGTTCAAATGGAAATGCGTAGGCGAAAGCACTTTCGATAACTTTAGCGTATATCTGGTAGGCAGTAGCGTTTCGCCTGTGAGCGGTACAGAATTGAGCAGCAGTTATCGAATAGGAGCGAGTTATTATGGCGGACAAAGCAGCTGGCAGACGGCAACCATTACCTTTACGCCTTCGCAAACCAATATGCGTCTTGTCTTTACTTGGAAAAATGACTATAGCATGAGTAATGGAGTTCCTGCGGCTATAGACAATGTGGTGCTCACGGGACTGCTTACTCCTGTCACAGGCGTGTCGCTAAACAAATCCTCAACAGCCATTAATGGTCGCAGCACAGAGACGCTCACGGCTACCGTTGCGCCAAACAACGCTACCAACAAGAATGTTATGTGGGGTAGCAGTGTGCCGACTATTGCCAGCGTAGATAACACAGGCGAGGTAACAGGAGTAGCCGTAGGTACAGCCACCATCACGGCAACTACTGAAGACGGCGACTACACGGCAACCTGTGCGGTAACGGTGAACCCGGTGGCAGCTACGGGTGTGTCGCTCAACAAACCCTCAACAATCATCTATGTTGGCGGCACGGAGACCCTCACGGCAAGCATTGCGCCAAGCAATGCCACCAACCCAAACGTAACGTGGAGTAGCAGTGCGCCAACTATTGCCAGCGTTGATAACACAGGCGAGGTAACGGCAGTAGCCGCAGGCACAGCCACCATCACGGCAACTACCGAAGATGGCGGCTATACAGCAAATTGTGCGGTAACGGTGAACGTGATAGCAGTTACGAGCGTATCGCTAAACAAAACTGCTACAACGGTATATGGGATAGACAGCACAGAAACACTCACGGCAACTATTGCGCCGAGCAACGCTACCAACAAGAATGTAACGTGGAGTAGCAGCAACACAGCAGTGGCAACGGTAAGCAGTGCAGGCGTAGTAACGGCAGTGTCGGCAGGCTCAGCCACCATCACGGTAACTACTGAAGACGGTAGCTACACGGCAAGTTGCGCAGTAGCGATATCATCTAACATTATAGATGTTGTGTCCAATTATACGTTTGAAAGCGGCACAGACATATCTGCGTGGCAATTTGCTCAAACGGGAACCAACAAATGGTATATAGGCACAGCCACATCCTACGAAGGTAGCCGCAGTATGTACATATCCAACAACAGTTACTCCTACGATTATACCTACACGTCACCCAGCGTTTCGCACGCTTATGTCCCTGTGACATTTGCGTCCACCTCTGCGCCTTATACCTTGACGTTCAAATGGAAATGCGTGGGCGAAAGCATTTACGATAACTTTAGCGTATATCTGATAACCAGTGGCGTTTCGCTTTCGAGCGTTACAGAATTGAGCAGCAGTTACCGGATAGGAGGCTATTATAGCGGACAAAGCAGCTGGCAGACGGCAACCATCACCTTTACGCCTACGCAAATCAATATGCGTATTGTCTTTACTTGGAGCAATGACAATATTGTAAGTGATGGAGTTCCTGCGGCTATAGATAATGTGATGCTCACGAGACTGCTTACTCCTGTTACAGACGTGTCGCTCAACACAGCCACTACAGCCATCTATGTCGGGAATACAGAGACGCTGACGGCAACCATCGCGCCCGCTGATGCCACCAACAAGATTATAACGTGGAGCAGCAGCAACACGGCAGTGGCAACGGTAAGCAGTGCAGGCGTGGTAACGGCAGTATCGGCAGGCACGGCAAACATCACGGCAACCACTGCATACGGCGGCTACACGGCAACTTGTGCGGTAACGGTGAGTACGGTGGCAGTTACAGGCGTGTCGCTCAACAAGCCCTCAACAACCATCTATGTTGGCGGCACGGAGACCCTCACGCCGAGCATTGCGCCAAGCAATGCCACCAACCAAAACGTAACGTGGAGTAGCAGTGCGCCAACTATTGCCAGCGTTGATAACACAGGCGAGGTAACGGCAGTAGCCGCAGGCACAGCCACCATCACGGCAACTACCGCAGATGGCGGCTATACAGCAAATTGTGCGGTAACGGTTGCCCATGCTGGTGTTTTGTCCAATTATACCCTTGAAAGCGGCACAGACATATCTGTATGGCAATTTGCTCAAACGGGAACCAACAAATGGTATGTCGGCACAGCCACATCCTACGAAGGCAGCCGCAGTATGTACATATCCAACAACAGTTACTCCTACGATTATACCTACACGTCACCCAGCGTTTCGCACGCTTATGTCCCTGTGACATTTGAATCCACCTCTGCGCCTTATACCTTGACGTTCAAATGGAAATGCGTAGGCGAAAGCACTTACGATAATTTTAGCATATATCTGGTAGGCAGTAGCGTTTCGCCTGTGAGCGGTACAGAATTGAGCAGCAGTTATCGAATAGGAGCGAGTTATTATGGCGGACAAAGCAGCTGGCAGACGGCAACCATTACCTTTACGCCTTCGCAAACCAATATGCGTCTTGTCTTTACTTGGAAAAATGACTATAGCATGAGTAATGGAGTTCCTGCGGCTATAGACAATGTGGTGCTCACGGGACTGCTTACTCCAGTCACAGATGTGTCGCTCAATCAAACCACAACAACACTTGTGGCAGGCAGTACGGAGACGCTAACAGCAACCCTCACGCCAAGCAATGCCACCAACCAAAACATAACGTGGAGTAGCAGCAACACAGCAGTGGCAGCGGTGAGCACAAGCGGCGTAGTAACGGCAGTAGCCGTAGGCGCAGCCACCATCACGGCGACCACTACAGACGGTGGCTTTACGGCAAATTGTGCGGTAACGGTGAACCCAGTTCCTGTTACAAGCGTGTCGCTAAACAAAACCGCTACAACGGTGTATGGGATAGGCAACACAGAGTCGCTAACGGCAACGGTATTGCCTGCCAACGCTGCGAACAAGAATGTAACGTGGGTGAGTAGCAATACGGCAGTGGCAGTGGTAAGCACAAGCGGCTTGGTAACGGCACAAGCGGCAGGTACTGCCATCGTTACAGCCACTACTGAAGACGGCAACTACACGGCAACTTGTACGATGACAATAACAATCGCCGTCACAGGGGTAACGCTCAATAAAATTACGGACACAATCATTGGAATAGATAGTACGGAGCAACTAATCGCCACCGTACTGCCCGCCAATGCCACCAACCAAACCGTAACGTGGAGCAGTAGTGATACAGACATTGCAACGGTAAGCACAAACGGCTTGGTAACAACAAAAGCGTTAGGTACTGCCATCGTTACGGCAACCACAACAGACGGCAGCAAAAGGGCTACTTGCACGATAACAGTTACACCAATCATAGCCGTAATGGGCGTAACGCTCAACAAAACTACTGCCACAATCATTGGAATAGATAGTACAGAGCAACTAATCGCCTCTGCGCAGCCAACTAATGCCACTAACAAAGCCGTAACATGGAGCAGTAGCGATACAAGTGTCGCAACGGTAAGCACAAGCGGCAGGTACTGCCACCATCACAGCCACTACCGCAGACGGCAACTATACAGCAACATGTAAAGTGGCGGTAAACGCGGTTTACACTGTGACATTCGACTCGCAAGGCGGTATCAGCGTGCCCTCTCAAAATGTAGAGAATGGCTACAACGCCACAGAACCACCTACCACTCCCACACGTACGGGCTATACTTTTGAAGGATGGTTTAACGACACAGTGATATACGACTTTGCAACTCCCGTAACAAGTGACCTCACCCTTATAGCGCACTGGACACCCAAAATTTCCGTTACAGTCTCGGATGCCAACCTAATCGCTCCGAATACTTATCTGACGACCTGTGGAACAACAAGTATTAAGGTAGTAATCGCACCCGAAGACCCCGCCATTGGAGTAATCTACAACGGAGCCCCGACAACGGATTTCATCGTTAACACCTCCACAATCGGGATGTACCTCATTAACTACACTGTCCAAACTTCAACGGACACGTTCGATTACAACTTGACAGTAGAAAGCCCCATACCCTTTGATTCTATTGTAACAACGCGCTATGACAACTTATTGATAGTAAATTGCAACCCCGAATTCAACGGCGGTCACACTTTCAGCACCTTTGAATGGTATAAAAATGGGACTAAAATCACCGACTACAACAAACCGTACTACTCGGCAGACCCCATTAATGGTACAAAATTGGATGCCAACGATAAATACAGCGTTACCCTGACCACAGAGGATAACACGATGATGCACACCTGCGAAGGGAAAGCAACATTGACACCAAACGCCTTGTTAGCCTATCCAAACCCCGTGCCTCAAGGCAAACAATTTATCGTTGATGGTATCCCCGAAGAGGTGAAAAGCATTCATATTTACGACCTTTCAGGAAATTTGGTTGACATCCACCCCGTAGAGGCAGGGTCAGCCTACCCGATTATGCCATACGCATCAGGTATGTATTTGATACAGATAGGAGGAAAAACAATTAAAATATTGGTGGAATAAAAATGATGTTCTCATAAAACTGATGAAATTGATGTGCTAATATACCAATGCGCTAATGAAAAATTGTATCACGCTATTTGTTCTATTTCTCGCCTTTACCGTGAGGGCACAAACGGCGCACAAATTTTCCATCCATGTCAATGGGGGACTTTCCACATGGAACTACAAACCAGTCGTCGGAACTGCTACATCGGGCATTGGCTTTGGGCTCGGTGCCGACTACCATTTTTTCTTTCATCCCAATTGGGGTATCTCGACTGGAGCGAGTGCCTCTTTATACAACAGTCAATACAAACTACCCGCATTGGAGGAATTTTACGCCACCAAAGACAAAGTGGGGGACATCGAATTTCATTACAAGACCACCAACTACACCGAAAAGCAGCAAGCCATCCTACTAAACGTCCCACTCATGCTACGCTTTGAAAAGGGCTTATTTTACGCCTCACTTGGTGGCAAAGTCGGCATCCCGCTTCATGCCACCTACAAAAGTACTATCGGCGAATTGACAGCAGGGGGCTACCTAACCCATGAGAATGTTGGCTTAGAAGAACTCCCATTTTTGGGCTTCAGCACCTATCCAAATGTAAAACACAACGGAACATTGAAATTGCAACCCGCCTATTTTGCCTCTGTCGAAACGGGTGTAAAATGGACACTAACAGAAACTACGTCGCTGTACACAGGTGTAATCGTTGATTATGGGCTAAATGATATCCGTCCTACGATAAACAAAGCCGCTACTCCTCAACCGCTCATCCCATATAATACTGAATCCCCGACCAACTACCACCCCACGAGTGTTATAGTTGCCGCTGATGCAAAAAGTGGCAATCCATATATCAATAAAGTACAACCACTAACCGTAGGAGTGAAAGTATCGCTAACATTCGGCAAGCCAGCAAAGAAAGGCAGCAAAAAGTCAATTCCGCAACGACAGAAACTTACGAAATCAGATTTGACAAAAATTCCAGCAAGCGTGGACACTCTTCAAACACCTGCTCACATTACCACAGAATCTGCAGCCACTGAGGAAGCATTACGCCAATTAACCGAGGATGTGGGCTATTTGCGTTACGAAATTGATAAAATGCGCGAAGAAGCCAGAGAACGAGAAAGGCAAAAAGAAGAAGAAAAAGCGCAAACGCAAAAGCAAGCACAAGCGACCAAAATACAGAAAGTGGCAGAGACAACGGAGTCAATAGAAGTGCCTCCATCTGTTGAGAAACAAGAATCTTCAGAATTTCCTTCCTTCCCTGACCCAACTGAAAAGAATGAGGATTCAGAGAGGACGAAACTTCTGAAAATCATCAAAGAAGCTGAAAGTCAGCCTATTCAGCCGGTAAAAAAGAAGGCAAAGATGGGGCGTTATCACATCATTGTGGGCAGTTTCAAGAATGAAGAACTTGCAGCAGAAGCCTTGAGAGCCTTTAGGCGGAGGGGATATACAGAAACACGAATCATGTTAAACAGTGAGAAAGGATTATATCGGGTTGTTTTGATGTCATTACAAACAATCGGAGAGGCGCGAAGAAAGGTTGCAGAAATAAAGCAACGCGGCAATCCGGCATATCGAGGAATTTGGATATTAGAGGAATGATAAATCTGAAAGTTCCATATAAGCGTTCAAAAAAAAATCAGCGAAGATTGCAAATGGCTCATAGCCATGAGCACCGTCATAGCAGAGCAAATTCCGCTCAACCACCCATTAAGGCTCGTACACGCGAAAATTGCTTCTAATCACTACACACATAGGTGTTCCCCTGCCCCCCGACCACCGCAGGTTCGCATTCTTTATTACTCGTTCCGCGCATACAAATAACATAATGTTCTGTTATAGAACAGCCCGAAGCGGTCAGTCCTATAACTACATTATGTTAAATGTTCGCTACGCTCTACGCCACCGCATGCCAGCCACACGAATACCGCTCACACACGCCAACCCACGCGTGCTATCGCACAGAAAAAAACAACTCCGTTGCGCTCACGTTGTATTTTTTCTTTGCCAACATACCAGCGAGCCCTCGCGCGGTCACCGCTTTAATCCTACTGCCAAGAGTAACAGTAATTTGAAGCTTCAACTGCTATTCTGAAAATAAAAACAGCCACCGCTACGTGCTAAGCGGTTTGTCACGGTTTTAAGAAAAGGCATCATCCGCGAATACAAATAGCATAATGTTCTGTTATAGAACGGCCCGCGGCGGTCAGTCCTATAACTTTATGTTAAATGTTTCTTATGGTCTAAAAATCTAAGGGGCAAATCAACTAAAAACATACCTGGAATCATTTTTTTTTCGTCTTTGTTTGCATATTCCCAAAAAGTTAGTTATATTTGCGCCCATTATTCAAATAGTAGTAACAGGAATGTATTTACCTATATTTGAATTTTAATTGTAGAAGTTATGCCAATACTTTCGATGTTTTACGGATTGGTAGTACGGATGTATTACAAAGACCACACGCCCCCGCACGTTCACGCCGAATATCAGGACAACTCGGCGTTAATTGACATAAATAACGCCGAAATTGTCGAAGGGGTACTGCCTGCTCGTTATTTGCGGTTTGTGCAGGCGTGGGTAGAAATCCATAGAGACGAACTGCTTGCCGATTGGAAATTATGCCGAAACGGTGAAGAGCCATTTACAATTGCCCCCTTAAAATAGTATGTTATGTATTGGAAGGTAAAATCGGTAAGCCCACTCGACAATTATATGCTGTTACTCACCTTTGAAGGTGGCGAGCGGCGGCGGTTTGATATGAAGCCTTACCTTGCTTGCGGCGTGTTCCGCAGTTTGCAGGATGCGTCAATGTTCAGCACCGTGCGGGTATGCGCCGACAGCATTGCGTGGCAAAACAACGTAGATATTGCGCCCGAAACATTATATTACGATAGTACCAAAATTTAATTGTAACACCCTAATAGTAACAAGTATGTAGAATAGAAAGATTGAACATATAGACATATAGAAAAGCGTATTGCTTTATTCTTGCTTGCATATTTCCACAATTTAGCCCATGTATTTGGGTTATCGAATCAAGAATAAGTTAGTACCGCCGTGTGAACGGCGTGGGACGACTTATTGGATTCGATAGGCGTGGAAACCTGCAAGCAGATAGGTTGATTCCACGCTATTTTTATTGTCCTATATTGAACACCAACAAGCAATTATTAATTCATTCATATATTTATTAACTTAACCCACATTGCGCAAAATCAGTTTATTTCAAAAAAAATTCTATGTTTAATAACATAAAATTAGACTAAAACATACTCATTGGGGGAATATTTCGGTGATTTTTGCTGAAAATTGTTATTTTTTG
>BNXR01000073.1 GCA_025999735.1 Bacteroidia bacterium
TAGCCATGATGGTAGAGAGTACCACGTGCAAGGACGTAACAGCCGCGTTGCAGTTGTTCGCTAAAGAGGAGTTAGACAAAATAAAAAGTATCAGTTGCGACATGAGTCCAACTTATTTGAAAGCGTGTAAAGACGTGCTACCCAAGGCAGACAGGGTCATAGATAAATTCCACGTGATGCAATATGTTTATGATGCAGTAGAAGCAGTGAGGCTTCGCATGAAAAGAGACCTGATGAAAAAACTCTCAAAAGGCAAAAAGAAAACAGATAAAGACAAAGAAATACTATCTGAAATCGAACAACTTAGACGTTGCCACCACCGCCTAAGCCAATCACAAAATAAATGGAGTGAGAATGGGAAAATACGTATCTATCAGTTGTTTGAAAAGTATCCCGACTTAAAAACAGCATATGACCTTTCGCAGGAACTCAAGAGGTGGTACGACCTTGAGAATGCGCAAAAGAAACACCGAATATACATCGAAAGAGACCTGCAAGGATGGTATTATAAAGTAGAAGATACAAAAATAGAGGAGCTACAGGGGGTCGTAAAGATGATAGATAAACATGAAACAGAGATTATTAACTTCTTTGATAGGGGACATACCAATGCAAAAGCGGAAAGACTAAACGGGAAAATTCAACGATTTGTTACAAATAATTATGGCATGAAAGACAAAGATTTTGCACTATACAGAATTGCGGGATATTTTTCATAGCACCGGAAAAAAATAATTAACCACAATATTGGATACGAAGATAAATCCAAAAAACTATCCAAAAACAGTGCCCAATCCTCCATAGTGGTCGTGATTTTGCGTTTTGCACGATTTTCCGCCAAATCCAAATAAGCCGACACTATCTGGTTTAATTCCTTGATATGCGCTTCTGACAAGTAGTTTTTAGCAATAGCCACATCCGATTTCATAATTTTCCCTTCGGGGGCTAATTTCCAATTTGTCAGTCCCATATTGATTTTACTCGCATCAACGTGGGTGTAAATGATTTCAGCCGCCGTTTGTCCAGTAATCGCCCAATGCAGTTTATTTTGCACTTTGGCATAGAAATTTCGGGTCACAAAGGAATCTTTTTGATAATCGTCAGCCGTAGCGTAAATGTCCGTAACTTTTTGATACAACATTCGTTCAGAGGTGCGAATATCGCGGATGCGCTCTAGTACCAAATCGAAATGTTCCTTACTCCACCGGTCGCCTTTCTTGAATCGCTCATCGTCCATCACAAAGCCTTTGCGGATAATTTCACTCAATACTTGTGTAGCCCAAATGCGAAACTGGGTCGCTTTTGTGGAATTGACACGATAGCCAACAGCGATGATGGCATCCAAGTTGTAAAACATGGTATCGTATCTTTTTCCATCGTCGGCAGTTATCCAAATTCTTTGGATAACTGAATATTTATTTAGCTCTCCTGACTCGAAAATTTGTTGTAAATGATAGCTGATTGTACGCACATCTACACTGAAAATCTCCCCCATACGCCTCTGGGTAGTCCAAAAGGTATCGCCATCGTAAGTGAGCTCTACGTGTAACTTCCCATCAGGGTCTGAATAAAAAACAATATCGCTATTCTCCTGTATAGCAATTGATTGGTTTAATTTATTTTCTGATATACGTTCGGCTGCCCAGATACGAAAAGGGGTAATCTGCTGGGATTTAACTCGGTAGCCGATGGAAATAATAACATCCAAATTATAGTGGTTGGTTGGCTTGGTAGAAAAATCGGAATTTCCGATTTTTCTCGTCGCTTTTTCTTTCTCAAATCCTCCTTCTTTGAATATATTCAAGATATGTTCATTGATGGTTGCCCTTGATTTTCCAAAAAGCAGGGACATTTGCTCAATATTCAACCAAACGGTATCGTCTTCCAAACGAACATCAATATTGGTTACTCCATTATCGTACTGATATAGAACAAAATGGCTGTCTGTTGCGTGTAAGTTTATGTTGTCCATAATGGTAATTATTGATTCTAATTTGCTCCAAAATTACTCATTTTTCTGATTATTCTTATCTATTTTTCTGTATTTCCTTAGCGGAATACAATAAATATATTCACCACTATATACTCTATAAACTTTTCTACCCTAAATTTGTCTTAATTATCGCTTGTCGTAATGTTAAAACATGTTTTTTTCACGCCAATGCCAGAACAAAGTATTACTTTTGGACTTTGAAAATAAAAAAGACAATATATAAATCAAATCATTTTGAAAATCAATTAATATGAGACAGACATATTTAATGCTGCCAGTCCTTTTCACAGGAATGTTTATTTTTGCTTGTAGTGGCAACCGTTCTAATTCCAATGTCGATACAACCACGCCTGTGTGGATTGAAGATGCCACCCGCCGGGTTATTGAAGAATGTATCACCGCTACCGGTACCGCGAAGGCCACAAAGACTGTGGAGTTGAAATCGGAAATTGTCGGACAATACGTGTTGCAGACAAACCCTAAAACCGGTCGCCCGTATCAGTTAGGAGACATCGTGGAACAGGGAGCCGTTGTCGTGAAAATTTCCAACCGTGAATACGAAAACGGCATCCAGTTGGAAAGCAAAAAACTGCAAGTACAAATCACCGAAAAAGAATGGGAAGGTCATAAATCCCTGTTAGTTAAAGGTGGTAGCACGCAGAAAGACATTAATAACGCGGAATCTGCCTATATTAACGCAAAATTAGCACTCGAAACAGCCTATATTAGCTTGGGCAAAATGAGAGTCAACGCGCCCTACAAAGGAGTGCTCGTGAATTTGCCCTATTATACACCTAACGTCGAATTGGCCTCCGGCTCCGTCATAGCAGGCGTAATGGACTACAGCAAAATGTACCTCGAAACACAATTCCCCGAAAATGCAATAGACAAATTAACGGTGGGTCAAAATGTATATATCACAAACTACAACATCAAATCTGACACCCTAAAAGGGAAGCTGACACAGTTATCTCCCGCCATCAACGAGTCTACACGTACATTCACAGGTTTCATTACCATCGAAAACCCTGAACTGAAACTACGACCCGGCATGTTTGCAAAAGCAGACATCGTCACGACACACAAAGAAAATATCCTCGCCGTGAAGAAAGACGCTGTCGTAAACCGCCGAGGCAGCAAGATGCTCTATACCATTGAACGTTCGACAGCCTCCGAAAAAGTAGTCAAAACAGGCATTAGCGATGCTCAATATATCGAGATAATAAGTGGCATCACAGAAAGTGACAAAATCGTGACCAAAGGCTACGAATGGCTTAGAGAAGGTAGCCGCGTGAAAGTGATGAGGTAAAAGGAATTTTATGAACCAGATAACAAAATTTGCGGTAAAATATCCGGTAACGGTATTGATGCTCACGTTGGCAATCTGTTTGTTGGGAATGATATCCTACAACAAATTGGGCACGGATTTATTCCCCGACATGAAGAACCCTGCCTTGTACATTGAATTGCAGGCCGGCGAACGACCACCCGAAGAAATGGAAAAGCAGTTCGTCAAGAACATCGAAGCCCTTGCTGCCCGCCAAGACGGTGTGAAGCAGGTATCTTCCTCTACCAGCGTCGGGACATCGCGGATTACAGTGGAGTACGATTGGAAGCAGGACATGGATGCCGCCTTCTTGGACTTGCAGAGGGGACTGTCAACCATTGGTCGCAGCACGGAGATCACCACCTTGAATGTGGTGCGCTACGACATAAACGCCAAACCTGTCGTTACCATCTCGCTGACACACAAGGATATAACCGACATGAACGAACTGCGAAAGGTGGCGGAAAACTATATGCGCAGTGAGTTAGTACGCATCGATGGTGTGGCAGACATTCAACTGAACGGTCCGGAAGAGGCGATTGTGGAAGTGAAGACCGACCCTTACCTGCTGGAAGCGTACAACCTGACTGTGGATGTTGTGGCGACGAAGATAGGAAGCCTGCTGCGAAACGTTTCCGGCGGTACGATTACCAATGAGGACATCCGCTATACCGTCAAGGGCGTGAACATCATCAAAAGCCTGGAGGACATCGGCAACATCATCGTCGCTTTCAAGGAAGTTCCCCTTGACGCGGCTCAAGCCAATAGCGGTCAGTCGAATACCAAAGCCCCTATTTATCTGAAAGATGTGGCAGCAGTGGCGTTTGCGAACGAGGAGCCGAACAATATTACACGCTTTGATGGACAGCGTTGCATCGGTATCAGCGTTTACAAAGAAAATAAATACAACACCGTCCAAGTGGTGGAAAACTTGAATGTGAAATTGGAAGAACTGCATAAAAGTATGCCGGGGTATACCTTTGAAGTGATTGAAAATCAGGGAGAATTTATCAATGCCTCTATCAGTGAGGTAAAAGATTCCGCCATATTGGGTATCATCTTGGCTGTGATTGTGTTATACTTTTTCCTGCGTAGAGTCAATACCACCTTGATAGTCAGCCTTTCCATACCCATTTCGATTATTGCCACCTTTAACCTGATGTATTTTAATGGCTTAACGATTAATATCATGACTTTGGGCGGTTTGGCATTAGGAGCGGGCATGTTGATAGACAATTCTATCGTTGTGGTGGAAAACATTTTCCGCAACCTTGAAACGGGTATGTCGCCCAAAGATGCGTCCGTCAGGGGTACATCAGAGGTGGGGGGTGCAATTGTGTCTTCCACGCTGACGACGATTGTGGTGTTCCTGCCGATTGTATATGTACAAGGTGCAGCAGGTGAACTGTTTAAAGATCAGGCTTGGACGGTTACGTTTTCCCTGTTATCCTCCCTGTTTGTGGCGGTGCTGTTGATACCGATGCTGGCGAGTCAGATTTTGAAGAACAGCTCAAAAAGTACGCAATCTTTGCAAATTAAAGGTTACGGCAACTTTGTGGGCAAATTGTTAGACCATCGTAAAGGGGTGATAATAACTGCGTTTCTGCTGACTGTCGCCACTTATGCGTTGATACCGTTCTTGGGAATGGAGTTTATGCCGAAAGCGGAGAGCACCGAGTTCAGTGTCAAGATTACGATGGACCCCGGTACACGCTTGCAGGCGACCGACCTTGCTGCATCTTCCATTGATGGCATGATACGAGACCTTGCTGGCGAGGATTTGGAATGGATATACACGCTGACAGGTCCCTCGAATACGGAAACGGAGATTACCGCCAAAGCAGAGGAGGAAAACCAGTCAGAGTTGAAAGTGAAATTGAAGAAAGGGGCAACGATGGATGCGGATGCTATTATAGCGGCTATGCTCGCGAGTGCACAATTACCGGAAGGAGTGGAGATTTCGTATGAAAAAGAACAGTCCGCTTTGCAAGATGCCTTAGGCATTGAGGGAGCACCGGTGAGCGTGGAAATAAAAGGTGACGAAATCGAAATCTTAGACCAGCTCTCGCACGAGTTGAAGGACAAAATGGTGCTCATGTCCGGTCTTTTTGACCTCAAAACATCAATGGAAAAGGGTGCTCCGGAGGTAAACATCTCGATAGACCGCTTGCGTAGTGGTATCTACGGCATAAACATTGCAACGGTAGCACAGCAAGTGAGCGAGAAATTAGGTGGCAAAAATGCCGGCTCATTCGATTATAGCGGCGAACCGGTAAATATTGAAATCAAAGTGCCTGAAATATCCCTGAGTGAGCTGAACAACATTGAAATCCTACAAGGCGACAAGTCATACCGTTTGGGCGAAATTGCGGACGTGTCCATCGAACGGGCACCACGAGAAATCCTACGAAGCAACCAAAACAGGGTAGCAAACGTAACGGCCATGTTAGACAAATCACACTCCCTGAGCACGGTGACTCCCGCCATCCTTTCTGCTTTGAACGAAATAGAGTTCCCCGCCAAGTACTCGGCAAAAATCACCGGCGAGGAAGAAAAACGGGCGGAATCGTTCGGTGGACTGGGTATGGCGTTAATCTTGTCGATACTGCTGGTATATATGGTCATGGCGGCACAATTTGAATCCCTGCTCCATCCGTTCACGATAATCTTGTCGATACCCTTAGCGGGAGTAGGTGCGATATTGGCGTTCCTCATAACCGACACGACGTTGAACATGATGGCTTTCATTGGCATCATCATGCTGGCGGGTATAGCGGTGAATAGTGCCATCATCTTTGTTGATAGAATTAACCAACTGAAAGGAGATGGTATAGAATTGCGGGAAGCGGTCATGATGGCAGCACAGCAGCGTATCCGTCCCATCATCATGACGAGTTCTACGACGATATTAGCTTTGTTGCCGATGTGTTTTGGCTTTGGTGAGGGTGCCTCGTTGCGTTCGCCGATGGCCTTGGCGGTGATTGGTGGCTTGCTGACCTCTACGTTGCTAACCCTCGTGATTATTCCCTGCGTTTATTATGTGTTCGACAGAAAGAAATCGCGATGAGGTTTTCACGAGGTATGCAGGTTGTAATGTTCCTATTCGCGTTCTACCTGCCTATTATCTTCGGTTTGAACTATTAAGTATTTCTTAATAGTTGCCTCTGGTATTAATTTGCTCTTCTAATTCTCTCAAGTCCTGCTTATCTGCTAAAAGTGCTTCATATTTTCTTCGTTCAGCATCAAACTGTTCATATACCTTATCAACTTGTTCTTCCATTTGCGCATTACTTACTGAGCCTTTGCCTAAAAGAATTTGTTTGTCATTGAGCAATAGAATTTTATCAACATGCTCTTTCCAAAACGACATAGTAATATCCTTGCGATCTTTGGCTCGTAATTCTGCTGTTTCAATAAATACTGTTACAAAACGGTTTAAATTATCTATTTCACTTTCTGTAAGATAATTTTTTGAGGTGTAAATATCCTGTTTGCGAACTACTTTACCCTTCCAACTCGTTAATGCCATATTCGGTTGCGAGGCATCTGCACGCGAAGTAATTAATTCTGCCGCTGTTTGTCCTGTTATGGCATATAACAACTTATTCTGTGTTTCGGCAAAAAACATCTGTGTCGCTTTATCTGTAGCATCATAATCACTTGATAGAGCAAATAAATCTCGCACTTTTTGATAAAATCGTTTTTCAGAGGCACGAATATCTCGAATACGAGCAAGCAATTCATCGAAATAATCAAACCTGCCGTTAGGATTTTTTAGTCGCTCATCGTCCATAACGAAGCCTTTTTGCAAAAATTCTTTCAATGTACTATTTGCCCATCTTCTGAATTGGGTACCTCTACGACTTTTTACTCTGAATGCAAT
The DNA here is from genome assembly GCA_025999735.1 of Bacteroidia bacterium. Classification (GTDB taxonomy): domain Bacteria; phylum Bacteroidota; class Bacteroidia; order Bacteroidales; family Marinifilaceae; genus JAISHE01. The sequence continues at coordinate 7,204 of BNXR01000073.1, forward strand.
TGCCAAAATCATTTCAAGGCTATAGAACGTTACATTGTAATTTTTGCCATCAGCGGCAGTTGTTAAGTAATCCTTAACAACTGAATTTGCATCTAATTCATTGTCTGTTAGTATGTTAGATATGTGCATACTGATATTAGGCACAGAGGTGTCAAAAAGTTCGGCAAGCAGTTGTTGGTTGAGCCAAACCTGCCCGTCTTTCGCTAACAACGACACAGAAGCCTTGCCGTCATCGGTGTTGTAAATGATTATGTTTTGTGGTGTATCTGTACTCATATTATTTTTTTGCACTGCAAAGATACTACTTTCTTTCAAATGACAAGTCCCGAAGAACTTCACACCATTACTACCTTATACAAGCGAAGCGTAGTGCGGGGAATTTTTACGAGGTATGCGGTGTCACTTCCAGCCCACAAAATTCTCCTGCAAGATATTTGTAATACCCTGTGACAGCGACCATCGCAGCATTGTCCACCGAGAAACCAATACGCGGAATAAATACCTCCCAACCGGATTGTTGTGCTTGCCTGTGAACCGCCTCTTGGAGTGCTGAATTGGCAGAAACACCACCACCAATGGCTATCTGATTTATGCCCGTTTGGACAGAAGCTTTCACTAATTTCGCCATTAAGATGTCAATGATGCACTTTTGTAACGAGGCGGCAAGGTCGTTCAAGTTCTCGGTGATAAAATTCGGTCTTGCTTTCAACTCGTCCCGCAGAAAGTACAGGAAGGAAGTCTTTAAACCACTGAAACTGTAATCCAAGTCTGGAACACGCGGTTTGCTGAAGATGAAACGCTCCGAATTTCCCGTTTTCGCCAACTTGTCAATCACAGGACCACCCGGATACGGCAGTCCCATCACTTTCGCACATTTGTCAAAGGCCTCACCCGCAGCATCGTCAATCGTGCGACCAATAATCTCCATCTTCAAATAATCACGCACAACGATGAGTTGCGAATTACCGCCAGAAACAAGCAAACTGAGAAAGGGGAACTTCGGATGCTTGCTTGTTACGCCCACTTCTTGAATGAAATTTGCCAACAGATGTGCCTGTAAATGGTTCACTTCGAGCATCGGAATATTGTTGGCGATGGCAAAGCCTTTGGCGAAAGATATGCCCACGAGCAAGGAGCCTGACAAGCCGGGTCCTTTGGTAAAAGCAACGGCACTGATGTCGCGAATGTCTATACACGCCCGCTTGATTGCCTCCGACACAACAGGAACAATGTTCTGCTGGTGAGCACGGGACGCCAATTCAGGAACTACACCCCCATAAGCCTCGTGAACGCTTTGACCGGCTATGACGCTACTTAGGACGATACCGTCCTTCAATACCGCCGCACACGTGTCGTCACACGAGGACTCTATACCGAGAATGATTGTCGCTGTCATTTTCCTTCGTTGTTTCGTTATTTGGGACCACAATATTAATACTTTTGCAGGGAATATAAAAGTACACCCTGAAAAAAAGAGGGCGCACATAGGGGCAGTTAGCGTCATACGCTACTGTACAAGTTTGCTTTAATTGTGTGCAATTATGGCATCAAAATTATTTTCTATATGGCATTAAAATAATTCCAAAAGTTGAAATATTAAAAAAAGAATTGTACATTTGTGGTCGAAAAAATTAAAATTGTACAATATATAATTGAAACGTTGTAGTATGGCAGAAACGTTTGGCGAAATTATACAGGTAATCGGGCCTGTGGTAGATGTGAGCTTCCCTGAAAGAGGAAGCGGTCTCCCCCAAATTCATGATGCACTCGCTGTTGAACGACCGGGAATTGGAAATCTAATTATAGAATGTCAACAGCATATCGGCGAAAATGCTGTAAGAACCATCGCAATGGATTCTACCGACGGATTGACTCGCGGGTTGAAAGTCCGACTCTTAGGTCACCCTATTTCCGTTCCGATAGGCGAGCAAATCAAAGGACGTATGTTGAATGTCGTAGGCGAGCCTATCGACGGTATGCCAAAATTCGATACTACCGGCGAAATGCCCATCCACCGTCAGCCACCAAAGTTTGAGGAATTGTCCACCACCAAAGAAATCCTTTATACAGGAATCAAGGTCATTGATTTATTAGTACCTTACGCTAAGGGCGGTAAAATCGGATTGTTTGGAGGTGCCGGTGTTGGGAAAACGGTGCTGATAATGGAGTTGATTAATAATATTGCCAAAGGTTACAATGGTTACTCCGTATTTGCGGGTGTGGGCGAACGTACTCGTGAAGGGAACGACCTCTTGCGTGAAATGATAGAATCCGGTATCATCCGCTACGGTGATGCTTTTAAGGAAGCTATGAAAGCCGGTGATTGGGATTTAAGCAAGATTGACCACGAGGAATTGAAAAAATCACAGGCTACCTTAGTATATGGGCAGATGAATGAACCACCTGGAGCACGCTCTTCTGTGGCATTGTCAGGCTTGACAGTGGCAGAGAACTTCCGCGATTCAGGAGATGCAGGACAAGGAGGCAAGGATATTCTCTTTTTCATAGACAATATTTTCCGCTACACGCAGGCAGGCTCCGAAGTTTCGGCTTTATTAGGACGTATGCCCTCGGCGGTAGGGTATCAGCCGACCTTGGCTTCTGAAATGGGGTCGATGCAGGAGCGCATTACCTCCACCAAACATGGCTCTATCACTTCTGTG
>BNXR01000074.1 GCA_025999735.1 Bacteroidia bacterium
ATAATAGTCAAACGGGCGGTATTTTCTGCCGGTCAGTTTGGAAATTTCGTTCATATAGTCTGCAACAGTGTCAGGAATAGATTCATAGAATTTATTCACTGCCTCACGACTTTGAAAATAGATATCTGGATTTTGGGCTGTACCTCTAACAACCGGATTTTCGGAATTTAAGGCACGATTACGAAATTCTTGAAGTGCATTTGCATCAACTAAGCCTTTGAGGTCGTCCGTATCAAGGGATTCAATTTTCTGTATCTCATGTGAGGTACGGAATCCATCGAAGAAATTCAAGAATGGTATCCGTGATTTAATCGCTGTTAGATGTGCTACGGCAGACAAGTCCATCACTTCCTGCACCGAGCCAGAAGCTAACATGGCAAATCCTGTCTGGCGGGCAGAATACACGTCAGCATGGTCGCCAAAGATATTCAACGAATTGGCAGCCAAGGCTCTGGCAGAGACATGGAATACGCAGGGCAACAACTCGCCCGCAATTTTGTACATATTCGGAATCATCAGCAACAAGCCTTGGGAGGCTGTATAAGTTGTTGTCAAAGCCCCTGCTTGTAGTGAACCGTGAACAGCACCGGCAGCACCGGCTTCCGATTGCATTTCAACCACGCGCACAGTCTCATCGAACATATTTTTACGGCCCTTAGCGGCCCATTCATCCACGTTTTCCGCCATGGGCGAAGAAGGAGTGATAGGATAAATACAGGAAACCTCGCTAAACATATACGCAATATGCGCAGCAGCCGCGTTTCCGTCACACGTCATAAATTTTTTCTCTTTTGCCATCTCTTTATTAATATTGGTATTTATATACTGTAAGCTGATTAAGCGAACAAAAGTATTGCTTTTCTGTAAAAAAACAAAGAATTGGGGTTGATTTTTTTGTTGGGTCAAAATAAGAGCATACTATTAGGGCAGATACGCAGGTGCGCCCCTGCGGAACTTATCAACCCCTCCATACAAGCGTAGTGCGGAGGATGCTTAGTGTAGTGCGGGATAGAGTCAAACTATCGCTGTATTTCCCATCCGTCGGAGGCGTTTATTTTTTTTAACTTGTAACCGGATGCCGGCAAAAATGAAAATGGTAAATAGAGGCAGTAGAAAATTTATGTATTGTACGATTAGCTTGCTACGTTTATCAACCGCTTTCAAGGAAGAAAAGGTGCTGAGTTTACCTCTTAGATTAATAAGTCCCGAATCGTCGGCAAGCCATTCCAAAGAATTAAGGGCAAAATTGACGTTGTCTTGTTGCAGAATACGTGAATAAAGTCCCAAATTGTTAATCAGAAAATCAGCGTTTGAAACGGCGATAATGGCACTATTGTTGTCATCATTGGACAGCAAGGCTGCAACGACCGATTGTGGTTTATTAAAATCATCCCGTTGCCATTGTCGGGTGAGGTTGAAAAATATGGGTGCTTGCTGGGTACCCGAAATGGAAGAAGTCATCGCTAAGGGAGTGTAAATGTACGTGGTGTTCGTTTTCACTTGTTTCATACTACTGATATAGGGCATCAAGAGCATATTCAAATTCCGTGTGATTATATTATCGCTAAAATTGTTGATTTTCACGATGTATGGGAAGCGAATTTCGCGGGGAAAACGCATAAAACCGTTGTACTGGTTGACAGTAATGGAACCGCAATTGTTGTCAATGACAAAATCATTTTGAACTTTCAGTCCTTTGTCGGCTAAGATATCTTCCAAGCCTGTTTCATTGATAAATCCGGTATTACGATTTTCATTTATCTGTCCGACAGCGTGTTGTAGTGCAATAAACAGTCGTCCACCCTTGTCTAAATACTTGTTGAGGATTTCTTTTTCACGGTTTGAAAAGTTTGTTTTTGGTGCTACAATACAGAGTACGTCATAGTCATTGAGCTTGGGCAAATTGGGTACATTGTCGCTTAGGGAACTTGACAAATCAATAAAAGTTTCCAAATTGATAGCAGATAATTCCGCTAACTCGGATAAGGGGTTGATTAACTGTGGCATCAAGGGAAAACTTGCTTCTTGGTGACCGGTGACAAAAGCTATCTTCGGTCTTACGGTATCAATGGATTGTTTCAGAATACGGGTGGTCTCATACTCGAAAGCTATTGTGTTGTCAAGGTGAGGGATAACGTTGGTTTTGGTCCCAACGTGAAAGACAGCACCCATGTAAATGTTCTGGATTTTTTCGTAGTCTATATCCTTTATTTCCACAATGACAGGGATGATACCGACGTGTTCCGCTTCGATTTTTTGCAGGGCGTCGGATGGATGTATAATGTTGATATTGAACTGCGTACGACAGATTGAACGATATTCTTGTAGCAGAGAAATAAATTCTTTTGCGATTTTTCGTGCCTCTGGCGGGAGCTCTTTGGAAAGGTAAAAGTCAATAGTGACAGGTGTGTCAGGTTGATTTTCTAATTTTTTGATGACTTCCTTGCTCGCATTTGACAACGAGTAACGCTTACTGCTTGTTGTATCAATCCTTATAAAGAGGAAATAGGAAATGATATTCAACAGAACAATCAGGGCGATAATTAGTAGATATGTTTTCTTCTTTGTGTGCATTATAATCATCTAACTAAAGTTTTCCCATCTTATACATTGTTGAAAATAGGGCAAAATAGGGACGCAAAATTAAGATAAATATTGTATAGACACAAACTTTTGTGTCTATTACGTTGCGTCTATACGACACCGTCATTTTGAGCGTAGCGAAGAATCAGTTGCGCATATTTTGTCCATTACGCCGGATTTGCCATTTGATGGAAAATTGTTTATTTTTGCGCTCAAATTATGAGTTAATGGATGATAAAAACCTCAAGGGACATATATCCTTATTGATAGCCTACCTCATTTTTGGGCTGAATACGCCTATTGCCAAAGAAGTTCTCTCGCACGGGGAGGTTTCTGCTGTGGCGCTGACGTTTTTTCGTATGGCAGGCGGAGCTGTACTTTTTTGGATGGCGTCGCTGTTTACAAAGGAAGAAACGGTAAGTCGTCGTGATTTATTTCTGCTTTTTTGGGCATCCATGTTTGGCATCATCATCAATCAATTCCCGTTCATCATCGGACTATCGCTAACTTCCCCTATTGATGCCTCTGTTATCACGACTCTCGGTCCAATCATTACGATGCTTTTAGCGGCTTTGTTCTTGAAAGAGCCTATTACGTGGAAGAAAGCAATAGGTGTCTTGGTCGGTGCTTCGGGTGCGCTACTGTTGGTTTTCAATAGTACTACCGTTGATAGAGGCGGGTCAAGCGTTACCGGTAATTTGTTGTGTATATTGAGCGGTATCTCTTTTGCGGTTTACTTGACGGCCTTTAAGAAATTAATTCTTACGTACAGCCCGATGACGCTGATGAAATGGATGTTCCTTTTTGCGACAGTTTGCAGTCTGCCGTTCTCGTGGGGCGATGTTGCGCAGATTCGATATGCTGAATTGCCACTGAATATGTATCTGGAAATTGGTTTTGTGGTGGTGGTGGCGACCTTTGTGTCGTACCTGCTAATTCCTGTGGGGCAGAAATTACTACGTCCGACAATTGTCAGTATGTATAATTATTTGCAGCCCTTAGTGTCATCGCTTTTAGCTGTGGCATTGGGGATGGATATATTCGGATGGCTTAAAAGCAGTGCTGCCATACTTGTTTTCTTGGGCGTTTATATCGTGACAAAAAGTAAATCATTAGCACAATTGGAAGCAGAAAAACAACATGCTGATATGCTAAATACCCCGAATAAGTTAAATGTGGATAAGCGTAAATGATGCGGATGGGGGCGCGTATGAACAAAATATAAATAAAAAAATATGGTGGGAACACAAAAATTAACCCTAGCTCTGTTTTTATCGCTAATTGCACTAATAGCGTGCCAAGACGGCGATAAACCGCATAGCGGGGATCCCCAAAAGGAAGCTATCACCGTTGATGAACGGAGTGCTTACAAGGGTATGTTGCGGATGAAGCTGAATCCTGCGGCTTTGCGCTCGTTTAGTTTGTCCACACGAGCGGGTGGTACAGCGGGTGGCGCAGTGGAGACAGGATTGTCACGAATTGATGAACTTTCACATCGTTTGGGCGCAACACGCATGGAAAGAACATTTCCCTATAGCGGCGAAAACGAATGGAAAGCGGAAAGTCTGGGCATGCACTTGTGGTATGACGTTTATTTTGATGAAAATGTACCTGTCACACGCGCCGTTAATGATTTTAACCTTATCGACGACATCGAAACGGTTGAAGCTGTTTATAGAATACGCTCGGTGGACAAAAAGACGACCAAAGGGAACTTTGCCTCAGTCACAGCTTGGTCTGTGCCAAGACCGATGTCAGTACCTTTTCCCTTTGACGACCCTAATGTGGGGTTGCAGTGGCATTACCAAAATGATGGTTCTCTTGCCCGCAGTATCGCCGGTTGCGACATAAATTTATTTGCAGCTTGGGGAGTGACGACAGGGCATCCGGACGTTATTGTGGCGGTCGTGGACGGAGGCATTGACTACACACATGAAGATTTACAGGATAATATATGGTTGGACGGAAACGGTAAAAGCGGTTATAATTTTGTGGATAATAACACAAACATTATTCCACACGACCACGGGACACACGTGGCAGGAACGATTGCTGCAGTCAATAATAACGGCAAGGGCGTTGCTGGCGTTGCCGGTGGCAGTGGTAATAATGACGGTGTACGCTTGATGAGTTGCCAGATATTCAAACCCCATCCCACAAAACCTGGGGAAACGATATCAACAACAAGTCCGCATCTTGCCATCCGCTATGGGGCAGATCACGGTGCGGTGATATGCCAAAACAGTTGGGGCTATGACATAAAGGCAGACGGGAGTTCGCCAGCCCTTTCCGATGTGGATAAAGCGGCAATTGACTATTTCATACAATTCGCCGGTACAGATGGGCATGGAAATCAGACCGGTCCCATGAAGAGAGGACTCGTCATTTTTGCTGCTGGCAATGAAGGAAAAGAATATGTCTCTTATCCAGCTGCTTATGAGCCGGTTGTTGCAGTTACAAGCATGGGCACAGATTTTATAATGGCCGATTATTCAAATTATGGAACTTGGGTGGACGTGACAGCACCCGGTGGGAACGCGACTTACGGAACTTCCAACTGTATATATAGTACTCTTCCCAATAATGAATACGGCTATATGGAGGGTACCTCTATGGCTTGTCCGCACGTGTCGGGAGTAGCGGCTTTGCTCATTTCAAAATTTGGCGTAGGCAACCCGGGCTTTACTGCTAATGACTTGCGGAAGATGTTGTTAGCCTCTACACGCAATATTTATACGTACAACGACACTTATCGCGGAAAGATGGGAGTAGGGTATATAGATGCATTTATGGCGTTTAATCCTCCGATAAACAATGCAGCACCGACTTTTAGCATGGAAGCGGCAGGCACGATTGTGCTCAGAGAATACCAACAGGAATCGATTACCTTCACCGTTCACGACCCTGAGGGACATTGGTGGAAGGTTACGGACAATTCGTCCGATGCGTCTGTTTATACAAGTGTCCTTACGGATACAAGTTTTGCTCTCGCTATTGATGCGTCCCTGAAGGGTATCGGAGATTTTACAATTGACATCACGGTGACCGACCAATACGATGCCCCAACGACGTTGACAATACCTTATACTATTTTGCCAAACGCGCCTCCCCAAATAGTGAAAGCATTTGAGAATATGTATATCGGTAAAACGGGAGAGAGCAAAATAGTGTATCTTACAGACTATTTTTTCGATGAAGACGAGGAGCCTCTCAACTATACGGTGACAAGTTCTATTGCCGGTTTGGCTTCGACTACGGTGAATGAAGGCTCCTTGACGGTACAGACATTAAAAAGTGGTTTGTTAACGCTAACGGTGGTGGCGACTGACTTCAAGGGAGAGTCGGTTTCACAGAGTTTTTTGTTGATGTCCCGTGATGACACGCAAGCCATTGACCTTTATCCCAATCCGGCTGTGAAGGTCTTGAATATCAGGATGGGAGAAAATGTAAACGGTCAAATACAAGTTTGTTTATACAGTGCGGGTGGTGCCAAAGTGCTGGAACAAAATTTGACGATTTCGCCTTTTAGTCCAGCAACTCTTGATTTGTCAAAATTACAAGGAGGGGCATACAATGTGGTTGTCAAAGAAGGGAATAGGGAAATTAAACGTAATATTGTTAAATTATAATTCCTTCCGCCCAGCAGGCGACACAACGACAGTGAAAAATATAAATTATGGAGATAATATCATTTACCATTTGCATCGTGTTATTATTGGTGTCCTTTGTTGGATGCTTTTTGCCGCTCATACCGGGACCAACCTTAGCGTTTGTTGTCCTTTTAGGAAGGCATTTTTTGTGTACCCCTTCAACCGCTTACAGCACGGAATTTCTTTTGATAATGGGCATAGTGATGGCGGTGGTCTTTACGTTGGATTATATCATTCCCAGTTGGCTTATCCGCAAAACCGGTGGCTCAAAATACGGATCTAACGGTGCACTAATAGGTATGATTGTGGGTATCTTCTTTACGCCTATTGGGATGCTGTTAGGGATGTTTTTAGGTGCTTTGATTGGCGAACTGCTACACAACGATAATTTGGGGCGTTCAATCGGTGTCGCCTGCATTTCATTCTTAGGATTTCTACTCAGTACCGGCATCAAGTTCATTTATTGCATCGTGGTGACGTGGTATTTTTTCTTTCCCTAATATAGGGGGCGACCGCAAGGAAAGGAAGGAAGCGTACGTATCAATGTACGGGTAGAAAATTCTTTTTCCAGTCCCACCAAAAAGATAGCCATCGCCGACCCCGTCACGTTCATGAAGATGCAAAATGAAGCGATATTGACGCGCAATCCGAATGGTGTGCCCGTTTATCTGGCGGAACAAATCCGAATAACGGAACAGGGACTTTATCCTGACCTTTATCCTGCCACCGATTGGTACAAGACCATGTTTAACGACGTCACCAGCAACCAACGCGCCAATTTGAGCGTCAGCGGAGGTGGGAAGTTTGCTCGCTATTACGTAGCCGCCAATATCACACAAGATAACGGTCCGCTGAAAATCGATAACCGAAACAATTTCAATACCAATATCAGTTTGACCAAATATGCTATTCGTACCAATGTGAACGTTAATCTGACCAATTCCACCGAGTTGATATTCAGACTTAGTTCCGCTTTTGACGAGTACACAGGTCCCATTGACGGGGGCGCAGATATGTATCGCAAAGTGATGCAGGCAAATCCTGTTTATTTCAAACCCTACTACGAGCCGGATGAAGAGTATGCTTATGCGAACCATGTTTTGTTTGGCAATTATGGCACCGCCAATTATTTGAATCCGTATGCCGAATCGTTACGTGGTTACAGGGATTACAGTACCAACATGACCCTCACGCAGTTTGAATTGAAACAGGATTTAGCCATGTTGACAAAGGGCTTGAATTTCAGGGCAATGGTAAATATGAACCGCTTTTCCGAATTTTCGGTATCCCGTTCATACACTCCCTTTTACTACAATATCAGTGAATATGATATGACGGGTAGCACGAATCCACCGTACACCCTGTGGAGGCTGAATCCGGGTGTCAACGGTGACTATATTGATTATCAACCTGGAAATCGAAACATCAATACGACCTTTTATTTGGAATCAACACTGGAATACAACAACGTCGTGGCTGAAACGCACCATTTCAATGGGCTGTTGGTTTATACCATGCGTCAGCAGAAAGTAGGACTTGCCGAAAACCTTCAATTATCTTTGCCCAACCGCAATCTAGGAGTTTCGGGACGATTTGCCTACGACTATGACACGCGCTATTTTGTCGAATTTGACTTTGGCTACAATGGTTCCGAGCGGTTTGCCAAGAAAAATCGCTGGGGTTTCTTCCCTTCCATCGGCGGCGCATGGATGATTTCCAACGAACAGTTCTTCAGTTCGCTGAAAGACGTTGTCTCCCAGTTGAAATTGAAGGGCACGTATGGCTTGGTAGGAAATGACGCTATTGGTAGCAATAACGACCGTTTCTATTATCTTTCGCAAGTGACTATGGATGCACAAAGACCGACCGGCTGGGGATTGACGGGCGGCGGACAAAATCTCGGTATAGATATTTCGCGCTATGCCAACGACGAGATTGGGTGGGAAAAATAACGGAGTTGGACAAGGTGGCCATCGGCTATCCCACCGTCCCTGAAATCAATTACGGTTTTGGCTTGTCGGCAGGATTCAAAGATTTTGACGCCTCTTTCTTTTTTCAAGGCTCGGCACGACAGTCCTTTTGGTTGAATAACTCTGGAAACGGGCGCATACAGCCGTTTCTCGACGGTTCTTATGAAGGTAGCGGCGATGACGGTAAAATAGGGCAAAATGCAGTGTTACAGGCGATAGCCAGCAGTTACTGGTCGGAAAGTAATCGCAATGTGTATGCGTTCTGGCCTCGTTTAGCCAATTATGTGGTGGACAACAATACGGTACGCAACACATGGTTCATGCAGGATGCTACTTTTATCCGCTTAAAATCGGTGGAATTGGGCTATACCCTTCCCCGTAAAATTACAGAAAAAGCGAAAATGAACAATGTACGCTTCTATGTTAGTGGAAGTAACCTGTTGTGTTGGAGTGCTTTCAAGTTGTGGGACCCCGAAATGGCTGGCAACGGTCTGGGATACCCACTGCAAAGAGTTGTGAATGTAGGGTTGAATATTGGGTTTTAATGTAGGAATTGAGAAATTTAGGAATGTAGAAATTAAGAAATTGAGAAATGTTTTTGAACCAGGATTTTCACAAGATTTACAAGATGGCCTGCGGCTTTTTCCTTGCTATCTCAGCATACCCGAACAAGGTTCGGCTCTACTTTCGATACGCTGCGTCAATTAGCATGATGAAAAAGGAATATGAATACAGGATGAATGCCCTACGGGCAAGTAGTCCGTTAGGACTTGTATATCAATAGAAATGGATGCTATCCTCTCAACAATTTCCCGTAGGGAATACATATTAGAGGATGAAAAATTAATCTTGTAAATCCTGATAATCTTATTAAAATCGTGGTTCAAGATAAAAGTTCAAGACAAAAAATTAAGACAGAGAATAAAAAATAATTAACCTGAATAATATTGTCGTACCTTTGCGACATAATTAAGCATTAGTGCGGGCAGAACTGGTCTTGAACCTAAATTGTCGCCTACTGCTTTTTTTTATATAATGTTCTTTGTAGTAGAGTATAAAAATCTTTCACTATCTATTTTCCCACTTCCTCTGATGACATTCTTCTCTGCTACATTGTAATATAACTCCTTATCCTTGTCTTTAAAGTAATAAAACTTTACGATTTTATCTTCTCGCTTTTTATACGGCGGGGCAGATTTTATAAAAATAGATTCTGCTAGCGCCTTGTCTAATTCTTTTAGGTCATCTTTCTTTAGTTCCTTAGCCCTCCCCAAGGTGTCAGAATACAGACATATCATCGTAAATTTGGGGCCTTGCCCTGAAAAATTTGGAATTTCGTTTTTCTTTCAATTATTTTGTTTACCTTCGCGGATATTTTAAACCAAAAGTCATGAAAAATTTACCGATAGGGGTACAATCATTTGAAAAATTGCGCAGTGAAGGTCTTTTATATGTTGATAAAACGAAAGACATACTCCAACTTACAAGTTCCTATATGGTTTTTCTTTCGCGTCCACGCCGCTTTCGACAGTTACGATCCGGATGCACTTGATGATGTGCCTTTATTATTTCAGACAGGCTATCTGACTGTCAAAAACAAAGAAATGACTGATGGTAATTATCTATACACCCTTGAAGTTCCCAATC
>BNXR01000075.1 GCA_025999735.1 Bacteroidia bacterium
ACGTACAGCGGGTCTAGCTATCCTGCTGGCACAGCCGTTGGTAATGTGACGGCTAATCGAACTTATAGTGCGAATTGGTCGGCAATAGCGTGCTCACTGAAGTTTGTCACTACTGGACTTAGTAGTATGCATGGCGACAAAGCCGTGACTTATGGTAGTCAGGTGGGAACGCCCGGCTTTACTAACGGCACCCCAACGAATACTTGTGATATCTTTGATGGTTGGTGGACTGCTTCTACGGGAGGCGAACAGTATACATCAAGCACCGTCTTTAGGGAGGTACACGATGTCACCCTCTACCCCCACTTTAAAAATAAGCCTTATACTGTATCTTTCAGTCCGAACAGTGGCGCTAACATGCACGGAACTGTCAATATGCCCGCTATGTCTGTAAACTGTGGTGAAAATTTTACTGTTCCTTACGGTGGATTCACTCCTAATACCGGCTATCAGTTTGTAAGCTGGAACTTGGGTGCTACGCCGTACAATCCAGGCGGCGACATTCCAGTTGCAGTCATAAACACAGCCCTTAGTGGTGGTACGACCATTACTCTTGTCGCCCAATGGGCACCCATCACCTACGCACTGAGTTTTTATAACGAGGATGGCAGTACTACAGGAATCGCAGCCGGGAATTTAACTAGGACTGTAAACTATAATACAAGCGTAGGGGCACTTCCTGGTGCGCCTTCAACGACTAATACATGCTTGACGTTCGTAGGTTGGTTTGACGACCCTGAAAACGGAACTAGGTATTTACCTTCTACAACATTCAACAAAACCACCAACGTTGCTCTCTATGCACGCTGGACTGTGGAAAAAAAGGTAGTAACGTTCCAAGCAGGTACTGAGGGTAGCGGCAGTATGTCCCCTGTTGAAGTGAACTGTGGCAGTAATTACCTCCTTCCCAGCAGCACTTTTACAGCCATCGGATATGAATTTGATAAATGGGTGGATGCTACTGCTCCCCTCGTCCCCCTCCCCGGCCCCTATATTATTAACCTCACGACTCACACAACGCTTGTCGCTACATGGAAACCCATAACCTATAAAGTTAAGTTTATTGGAGGAACTGGAACTGGCGGAGGACCAATGGCGGATCAAACTTTAACCTACGATAATCCTACGGCATTGACAGCGTGCACATATTCCAAAGCAGGCTACACCTTTAAAGGTTGGGGACTTTCTTCCTTTCCCAATGTGGTGACCTATCTAAATAGTGCAACGGTATCCAACCTCACTAGCACCAAAAACGCTACGGTCTTGTTATATGCCGTATTTGAACAAGATGTATTCATAGCTCCCGATACCCTACCAGCACGCGAATATACCGGTTCCGCTATTACACTAGTGGCGACTGATATTACAGTTAAAAATCCTAATACAGGGGCAGATCTCACTCTGGGTACGCATTATCAACTTATTAATTATGCTAACAATACGAATGTTAGCTATGCCGGAGCCACTGTAACCATTCGCGGTATGGGTATTTATGCAAGTTACCCCGATAAGACTGTCCGCTTCCGAATAAAACCAAAGTCTATCCTGATTGAAAATATTTCGATAGTCGAAAAGGTTTATGATGGCAATACGACAGCTTCATTTACTAGTTCCGGTTCCGGCACGCTCCCATCAGGAACCATCAATATCGCATTAAATACAGCTGGTGTAACGGCTGCCTTTACCGATCCAAATGTAGGAAACCTTAAGCCGGTTGTCATTAGCGGCAACTACACACTCACTGCTACTACTACCTCAACTGTAAATCCAACACCTCAAAATAACTACACGATTATACAGCCAACCGGTGTGACAGGTAAAATCACTCCTAAAACGGATGTCACTGTCGCGAATACTGGTGTCACCTTCGCCCCAAAGGTGTATGATGGTAACACGACTGCTACGATTAGTTCCATTGCCTTTGGTGGATTGCTCCCAGGAGAGAGTTTAGTTTTCGGCACTGATTACGATTATTCCGTCAACCCTGTATTCAATAACGAAAATGCTGGCACGGGGAAAACGGTCACGGTGACCCTTAGGCAACTCTCTTCTTCTAACTACACATGGACTACATCTTCCGTCCCAATTACCGTCACTACCGGCGTCATCACCCCAAAACCTATAACCATCAGCAGCGGCACTACGCTTAATACCAAGGTTTACGATGGTAGGACGGAGGCTACACCACTGGTAGCAGCGAACATAAATGTCCAGGGAGCTGTAGGTAGCGAAACTTTTCTCTTGGGAAGTACTAACACATCCAGTCCGGATATAGGTATTACCTATAGTAGTGCCAATTTTGGGGACCCGAACTATAGTGCTAGTGACAAAAATGTGATTCTGACGGGCCTTACGTGCCTGAGTCCGAATTACTCTATCCCTCCGGTCTGCACCATCGCCGGCACTATTACTAAAAGGAGTATTACGATAGACGATTTCTCCCCGAAAGTCAAAGTATATGACGGTAGCCAATACGAGAACGCGTTTAGCTTGGTATTTAACGCTCTCGTCCCCGGCGAAACATTAGTGAAGGGCGTTGATTACACCTACGATGCCGTAAATACAAGATATGTTGATGCTAACGTAGCAGATCCAAAGACTTTTAATGTAAATGGTGTCAGCTTAACGACCACTCTGAAAGCCAATAACTACAGCCTGACAAGTGGCAATGCCACTCTGGCTGGTCGCATTGACCCCAAACCGGTTACCATCGCTACTGATACTATAGTGTCCGATAGAGAGTATAATGGTACGATTGGCAATAATGGTACGACGGCAGCTCCAATAAATTATCCCCTTGAGGTCGATGGAGAAGTCGGCGGCCAAACGCTTACAGTAGTAGCGGCAGGGGGACCAACGGCAACCTTTAATAATCCCAATGTAGGGACCAATAAGCCGATTACCTTTAGCAGCGATTTCACACTCACTGCTGGCTTTAGCACAAACGCAGCTAACTACGAGCTTATACAGCCAACCGTGACAGCGACGATAACAAAAGCCCCACAGACTATCACGTGGACAGCTCCCACTACGCTTCCTTGCGATTCTATTTTGGATCTGACTACTGCTCCTTATCGTGCGACTTCCACTAGTGGAGAGCCGGTCAAATACGCTACAACAAGTGCGAACGCGGAAATTATAAGAGATGTATATGGGGTTGCCACCGGTATCCGCTTTAAGAGTGCCGGTACAGCAAACTTCACGCTCTCTGTTGACAGCACCCAAAACTACAAGGACGCGCAAAGTACCTACAATATAACAGTAGGTAAGAAAACGCCGACAATCACCTGGGCTTTTCCGGCAACTTACACGGCCACGTATGGAGATACGCTTAAATTTGACGATATTCATTTTCCGGCTGCTTTTTCTGATGCTGGAAACGGTACGATGGCCATTACCTACGACTTAACTACCCCCGATGCTAGGTTACAAATTGTTGGCTCAAAAGCCATAGTCAGGGCGAGTAGCGGCGCGACGGTAACACTCAGGGCTACACAGGTAGCGGACGCTAACTATAATGCAGTTTCTGTAACAAAGACTATAGACTTTCAACCAGCTCCGCTTACCGTTACCGCAGTCGATAAGGTTATTGCTTATGGCGGAAGCCCTTCCTATACTGCTACTTATAGCGGATTAAAATTAGGAGAAGGAGAGGGAGTGGTGACCGCTCAGCCGGACTACGCTCTTCCTTCTGCTGCAGCGGCAGCTGATCTTGTTCCGGGAGCCTATCCCATTACTCCGTCAAACGGCACGGCAACCAATTATACTATTAATAACTACCTTGCCGGTACGCTGACCATTAGGAAAGCCAACCTGAACGTGATTGCTCGCGATACGTCCAAAGTCTATGGTGAGCCGAACCCGCCTATGCAGTTCAACTATTTGACGACAGACTTTAAGGGTACCGATGCTTCAAATATATCCACAGTGATTCAAGCTCTGCCTGAGGCATATACGAATATCGGACAATTCGCAGTTGTCGGGCCGTATCAGGATTCCATAAAACTGAGAAACGGTGTGTCGGATAGGTATAATTTAATCTATACACCTGCGAAATTAACTATCGACCCGAAGCCACAATACTTGGCATGGCAACACTTAGACACGACGGTACTCTACAACAGTGCCCCGATTGACCTTTCGGTATTGTGCCGCGATACGACACCCGGGCATAAACACTCTTCCTCCGATATTGTTTACAGCGTACCTCCGGGCAATGGCGTGGCAACAGTCTCAGGGAGCACGCTCACCGTTGTGGGCGTAGGTACGACCATCGTCACGGCCGATAAGGTAGGGAACGCCAACTATGTTGCCGCAGCTGCCGTAAACATGACGCTCTACGTCAGCAAAGACACCTTGCTCGTCATACCTACTCCCGGTCAGCAAAAGGTTTACGCTACGGGTTTTCCTTCTTCATTGTCGACAGCTTATTCTTATTACCCATCCAATAGGGAATCAGACATCCAGTGGGGGGCTACTCCCGATAGACCGTTATTTAAGTCGGATAGTGCACATTCCACCACCGCCCCTGTGGGAAAATACGAAATCTATGTGGAAAACGAAGGTTCATCGCTCAACTACTTCTTTAAGCATGCTACCGATTCACTGACGATTACAAGGGCTACGCCGACACTGATGTTTGTGAAAGGGTATAATCCGACTCGCGAGTATTATGTTTCCGGTATGACCTATAACAATGATGCGTACAGTTTAAGTGATGGAGCGATAAGCTATTATAAGATTTCAGGCGCATGCGACGTGAATCCTGGAACGGGAGAAATATCAAATATATTATCCGACGGCGAAATCAGAGTAGGAGCCAGACAGGCTGAGGGGACGAATTGGTTTGCCCCGCGGGATACGTTTTATACTATCCTCATAGATAAACTCAGTCCTGACTTACAATGGACGTTAACGCCAGCAGGAGCAGGTATGACGACGAGTTCTCATATTTACGACCCTACTTGGAATTTTACCTTCGAAGCTGCCCCTATGGCAACAGGTAGTGCTGCACCGGGCACCGGGGCAGTGCGTTATTATGTTTCGAGCCCTAACGGTGCTACCATGGACATCAATACCGGAAAATTAGAGAATGTAGAAGTGGGTAGTCCCATAACGGTAACGGCCACCATAGACGCCGGTACCCTATTTGGGGCACAAACTATATACTATTACCTTACAATAACACCAGCAGAACCAGCGCTTGTATGGGATGAAGCGAGTCCCGCAGCACGGGATTACAGCCCTACGTTCAGTTATACAAACAAAGCAAAGAGCCAGAGTTCTGGAACGATAGATTATGGCGTTGTAGAGCCGGTTGGTAATTCAGCCGATGCTACTGACGGAATATTAACGAAGGTAAAACCCGGTCAAATCAAAGTAAGAGCCCATCAGAATTCTTCCCTTAACTATCAAGTGGCTGATACGGCTTATGTGATTACGATTAACAAAATTAAGCCCAGTTTACGCTTTAATATAGGGAGGATAGATACCGTTTACAGTCCTATATTCAATGTTACCAACCTCGCAACAACCAGTGTTCATCCGATGTTGGGGGAACTGCAAAACATAAGGTATAAAATTGTGCCGCTTACCTCTACCGGTGTTGCACGCATAGATTCTATCACTGGTAAAATTGACAGTGTAACTGTTTCCGGCTTGCTAAACGTGATGGCAACTCGCAGTGAGACCGATTACTATAAAGCCGATACCGCCCGTTATGAGCTTAACATACGCAGGGCTGATGCTCGCTTTAAGTTCTGGAATCCCACTCCTGCACAGACGTATGATGTTCCATTTTCGTACCAAAACACGCTTGACACCGGTCGCACGGGAGGTACAGTGAGCTATCAAATTACCAGTGGTGGCACAGGTACTGCGCGTATAAGGCCCTCTGGCGAAATTGATTCGGTCATGACTGCTGGCACTATCGTGGTGGAGGCTATGCTGGCACAGGACGCCAACTACAATGCCGCCACTGCTCGCTACACGCTGACAGTAGACCCCTATCCGCTTCTTATAACCGTACCGAATATGACCCGTCTTTACGGAGAAGCGAATCCCGTACCATCAAGCATTTCGATTAGTTACAGCAACAATGCAACTGGAGTCCCCCTTACAGGACCCTTGGGCTTGGATGTATTGACCCCACCGGTGACAGTTACTTGTACTGTGCCACAGCAAGCGCAAGTTGGCAATTATGTTAATGCTATTCAGATTCATGGCGGTAAGAATAGTCCTAACTACGACGTCTCCTATAAAGAAGGTGATCTAACAATAAATCCAGATACTCTCACCGTGGTCGCCGACCCACAGAGCATTGTTTACGGTGAATCAATACCGACATCGGCATTGACTTACCAGTATATCAGTTCTCACGGTAGTTTTCATTCTTGGGATAATGCCACCAGTGCTATATGGCAAGTTCCGGTGCTACATACAACGGCTACGGCAGACAGCAGTGTAGGCAAATACCCCATAACCTGCTCTCCAGAGGCTATAGCGACAAACGGGAACTACGTCTTCAAATATGCGCTGGATTCGCTGACGATAACCAAACGTCCCCTATATACTTGGGTGGATACGGTGGACAAACATTATGGTGACCCATCTATCGGCCAACCTGATGCTAATGGTGTAATTTATTATGTCAGATACCGTAATTTTAAATCGGGTGAAAGTGACACCTCTGAATTTCTTGCAGGGAAGTTTATAGCTCCTATTGCCTCCACAAGCTCCACGGTTAATCATTACACCCCTGTTGGCCAATATTCCATTGCCTTAATGGGTGGGTGGGCAAGGAATTACGAATTTGCCCCTTCCAATCCGAGTTTGCTGCGCATTAATAAGAGGAAGCTCATTGTTTCCCCCGATTCCAAGCATAAATTTTATGGGGATCCGATGCCTCCATTGACAGTTAGTTTCGACGGTTTTCAGAATGGAGAAACAGCAGCAGATGTGTTCTCGATGTCCACGACTCCATTTCCGACTCCCTATTTGGACACTGTAATCGGTCTTGGAGGGATGATGAATGAATATACCCCTGTAGGGATGTGTAGAATTTTAAGCACTCACGTTTCCCCCGAACCAAGGAATTATGAACTATTTTACACTGATACGGCTTACATGGTGGTCGGCCGAGCCACACTGACAGTGAGGGTTGATAACCAGCACCGTGTATTTCGTGATGATTATCCTTTTTCGCCAACGGTATCTTATTCAGGTTGGGTAGGTGGCGATGGTATCGGCGATTTGCCTGCGGAGTTGATTCCTCCGACGCTGGTGATTGAAGCGAGAGACACGAGTGGGAATCCGGTAACGGTAGACGGGAATCTGCCCGTAGGTACGTACAGGCTTGTTGTTAATAGATCTGTTCCTTTTTTTGATAACTATACCTTCAATTATGTGGATGGGAGTCTTGCAGTGAGCAAATTAACACCTAAATTGGAATTTTACTATAAGGGACCTGTAACAAGGGTTTACAGTCCTACTTTCAGCTATGTGAATGAAATCCAAAATCCGGACCCGAATTTGAAAAGGACTTTCTCGAAGATTGCTGGGGACGGTGTGGCGACCGTAGATACAACGACGGGAAGAGTTACCAATGTCATGGTTTCTGATTCTATTGTCATCGAGGTGCTCCAACAAGGAGACGCAAACAACAATCAGGTAAGCGCGAGATATACCCTTTTCATTGAAAAGGCCCCGCAGCGTCTCAGATGGGACAATCCGGGTTCTGCTTTGCTGGTTGGCGTAGGCGATACAGTGTTCATGGAAGGCGATATAGCAGCCTATTCGATAGCAAACCCGACGCTGCCTATCACTTACGAAACGGTTGTGCCGGGTGACAAGAGAGTTTTCATCTCTGGAAATAGGTTGGTTTTCATGGGTATCGGTTTGATTAGTATTCAGGCATTCCATCCGGGGAACGATAATTATTTTCCTACCGATACCCTTGACCAAACCTTCTCGCTCACCAATATTAAGCTTAAAAGCGTGACGGTTGTTGATGCGAACACCGGTGCACAGGTGTTACAGTTGACTGATTCCTTAGGGTATGTATTTAAAACAGGCTGTGGCATTACTACGGCCACCATTAACGTGGAGACCGAAGAACCGGTTGCCGAGGTATATGTCAATGATACATTAATAGAGCCCCACATCGTTGATGGCTTGACGATTAAAAGTTTCACTTGGGACGTCAGCCGTGCCGATAGGCATCCCATTACCTTTACGGTCAAAATGAAAGGGAAAGACGGGAAACCTGATGAGGACGTCAAAGAAGTGTTTATCTATCGTCCTTACGAGGAGGATATCATTGTCCAGTATTACAACAATGTCTTCGCCGTAAATCAGAACACTGCCGAAACAGACTATGAGTTTGAGAGTTTCCAGTGGTACAAAGATGACCAGCCTATCGCCGGTGAAACGCTTCCCTACCTCTATTTCCCACCGGGAACATCCACCGACGGAAGATACAATGTCATGCTCAAAGCTGTCGGACGCTCACCCTTCCAAGTATGCGGTCCGGGGTTCCAAGTGCAACATTTGATGTCTGAGAAGGTGCTTCATGAGTTGACCAAAGTGAACCTTAAATTGTATCCTAATCCCGTAGATGAGGAGTTCACCATCGAGAATCTTCAAACTGATGACAAGCTGGAAGTGTACAATGTGAACGGTCAGTTGATGGGGGAATATGAGCCGGTTAGCGAGAAACTCGACATCAACGCCTCCGATCTGCCCCAAGGGGTTTATATCATCCGTCAAGGGAAAAAAGCGGTGAAAATGTTGAAGAAATAGATGAAAAAGTGGAGTATTCTTATTTTATTTCTTTGCACGAATATCTATGCACAGTCTATTCAGGACAGTGTTGCATTGTACATGAATTTGACAGTGGGGGAGGGGGGAAGTGATTCGCTTAAATTGGCATCTTCAGCTAAACTGCTAAGTTTCCTAAAATCAATGCCATACAAAGGGTATGATGCAACGAAAGCCGTGAAATATTTAGGTCACAAGGCAGGTACGAATGTGGATGCGGAACTTTTCTCTTGGAGCGTTCCCTTGAAAGAGAAAATGGCGCACTACAACCTATTCAAATTCAAAACAGGACAGAGCTTTGAAATACTGTGTAAGGGCTTGGAGGATGAGGAAGAGTACCCTTGTTGCCTGTTTTACGATATTTTGGGATTTTCATCTGGCAAAAAGGACTATTGTGTATTATTTGGGTGGAACGGACGGAAGAAATCTGAAGAGAAGTCAATCTATATTGCTGCTTTTGACGAGAAAAAAGGAGTGGACTTTTCTCATGCTCTCTTGCGTCTCAAAGGGGGAAACGAAGCCGTTTCATACACGCTTGAATATCGGAAAGAGGCGGGTGCCTCACTCCGGCATGATAAAAAAGGCAAACGTATCCTCATTGACCATGCCTCACCTGAAAGCAGTCGCTTTGAGGGTTTGCCGTCGATGTATATTCCTGATGGCACATTCGATGCCTTCATTTTGGAAAAAGGAAGGTGGATATTTGAAGAAGAGGTACAATGGTAGTTGAATTTGCGCATAGCCCCATGTTAGATAGATATAAAATACGTGCAGACTTCCCTATATTAGAGGAAAAAATCTACGGGAAAAACTTGGTGTATTTGGATAATACCGCCACCACGCAACGACCTCTGTTGGTGGTGGAGAAAATGAATGAGTGCTATCTTCACTACAATGCCAATGTCCACCGTGGCGCACATTATATGAGTCAGCGAACAACAGATGAAAATCCCAAAATATCGTAAAACAGGCAACAAGGGTACTCTTCCTCATCCTCCAAGCCCTTACAC
>BNXR01000076.1 GCA_025999735.1 Bacteroidia bacterium
GCAATAAAAGAAACAATCAAAAAACAATTCTTCATCATCTGTTTATAATTTACTCGCTCGTGACAATACGCACATTTGTTGTTAAAGGACACGGACTACAAGCCCGCGTCAGCGGAATCGAGCCTAACCGTATTTTTATTAATCGTGTTTTTATTAATTGTGTCATTAGTTATCATTTCATTAGTAATCGTTGCATTTGGATTGGGAGAGACACTGTTGCTGTCAATAGGCATTGTGTTTAAGGTAGTATCTTTTAAGATAGTGTCTTGTTGCGAGGTTGAAATTTCTTGTGTAGCCAGTCCGCTCATCATCTGTGCAACTCCATAACTCTGTGCATTATACATACCAACAGCAAAAACCATATCGTTGATATTGTTTTCTCGAATGAGACGGAGCAGATTATGCTGTGAGTACCTGAAATCGACTACCCATATTTCTTCGTAATGACTGACGAGGTAAACCACGAAAGCATTGCCCATGGAGTCCTTGATGACGATAATCTTTTTGCCGTTTTTCACGTCGGTAGTGATTTTCATGAGCGGGAAATCTGCGCACAAGAACGTATCATAGCCCTTACACTTATGACAAAAGACAGTGCTACGTACTCCTTCGTAGGAATTAGGCTCGTAGCGTAGGGCTTTTGTGGTTACGTGGGGGACGTAATATTCCAGCATATCGGGATTGTTTTTTACGCTTCTGTCATGTGTCAGCGAATACAGTGAGCCTAAAAAGTGCGATTTTGTTCGCTTTTCCATGTTCGCTTTTGGTACGGGCTTTATTTGCGTTGCTTCACAAAATGCTTGGTAAGCATAGTACGCCCCGAGTGCCGTCCAGTGATGGTCGGTCTTGAAGAAAATATATTCTGTGCTGTGCGCGTTGAGGTGCTCAAAAACATTTGCATAGAGAACATCCGACGACAGGTAGTGGTGGAGAGTATCAAGTGTTTGCCTGTTGTGACGATTTAGATACCGATATTTATCAGACGGAATAAAGGCCGAAGAAAGTGGAGAGACTGCCACTATCACGCGGACTTGTTCTGATAATTTCCGTGCATATCCATTTGCCATTTTAGCAAAGTACCTTGTTGCTCTGGGTGTACCCCCGCTAATGGGGAAAACGGCACCATTTATAACCAACATATCGTTCTGAAAATAACCATTTATATTGTCATAAACGGTGCTGTCCTGTGTGGCTTCTTCGCTTGTATCCTCCGACATCGTTGGGGAGATGGTTTGTGTGAGGGATTTTACAATCTTCTCATCGCTATTCAAATGCAGTCCTTTGTAATAATTGATTTCATCGAGCATTCCAACAAAAAGTTCCCGTACTGGAAAATGGTCGTCAATATAATCGGCAATACTGTCTGTTAGATGCCCCTGTATGTAACTGTCCCATTGTATTTGTGGGAAAACGGCTAATGACCTTTTTTCCTCTAATGACACCTCTTGTGCAGGAACGACAATGTAATTCACCAAACCGGCCCAAAGGATTATAAAAATAACGACAACACTAACTTTATGCATCAGAATCTAAAATAAATGAATGGATTATACGTAGCCCCAACAAGCATGGCTGTTGATAGTAACAAAATGGCGACATTCGTAAGCGGTGACAGGTAGGTGTAGCCCTTCACGGACAACCTATAAACGCGCGATTTCGCGGAAAAGATTTCGTCCCATGGGATACACAAGATGATGACCACCGCAAACCAAACGAGATGGTCTAACAGGTCTGTATAAAATTGCGGATTGACCTCAGATGTGGAGTAGAATAAATTGCACACAAAGCTTGTAAGTTTGCTAAAGTCGGTGAAATAAAAGATAGACCAACTGAAGATGGTCAATAGTAAGGTGTATAAGTTATTGATAATGTTGGGTATTTTATCCAATTGCCTTTTCAGTTGTTTTTCGAGTATCATAAAGACACCAAAGTACATTCCCCAAATGAGGAAGTTCCAATTAGCACCGTGCCAAATTCCGGTTAAAGACCACACGATAAAGATATTGCGTGCGTGGTGTCGGCGAGTAAATTATAAACAGATGATGAAGAATTGTTTTTTGATTGTTTCTTTTATTGCTTTCAACAGCTCCCTTGTTGCCAAACCTGTTTTTCAGGAGCCGCTTCAAGAATCGGTTCCTTCGTCATTGAAAATAGACACAGCGTATAACTACATTCAGTTTTACGATTCAGCCGTTGTCAAGCGGTTTGTAGCGCATTTCGACAACGTAGAAAAAGACAAATTAGTGATTTTGCATTTTGGCGACAGTCATATCCAAGCGGAATATTCCACAAGTTATACACGCAATTACCTGCAAAACGACTACGGCGATGGCGGTAGAGGGATGATAGTGAACTATTCCGCTGCAAAAACGTATTCATCAGTCAATTACACTACCACTAAAAGAGGGAAATGGAAGTTTGCCAAAAGTTTTCAAATCCCACCTAAAATCCCACTCGGCATAACCGGAATGACCGTTGAGACAAGCGATAAAGAGGCGGAATTATATTTTCACTTTAAACAACCTCTACCCGAATATGAGTATAAAATCACTGTCTTTTTTGAAAACAACGAAACGACTTCTGCTTTTCATCTCTTGGTGGACACGAATGTATATACCTTTACGACCCAAAAGCTTCGTGGTTTGCACCAAAATTACATTGAATGTTCCTATTTTGGCAATATACATGAGATTTCGCTACAGGTCGGTGCTAACATAGATAGGCTTGTTGGTGCTAACATTGATAAGCTTGTTGATGGGGTTGATTTTCGCTTTTACGGTATTAACATTGAGAAATCCGGAAACCAAGGGGTCGTTTATCACTCGCTTGGCGTAGGAGCTGCACCTATGCAGTCTGTTTTGTATCTCGATAGATTGACCGAACAAGCACAAGTGCTTAAACCGGATATAGCGTTGTTGGACTTTGGCACGAATGATATATTATATTACAATCAAATAGAAGCCAATCTTCCATCCATCATCAGTCGAATAATCAAGAGATTACGAGATATTAACCCGGGAATGAGCATTATCCTGACATCTACACAAGATTTATTTCGTTACGGCAGGTATATCACCGTTGCAGCGAAATTTCGCGACATGATAAATTCGCTCGCCCGCACGGAACATGTCATGTTTTGGAATTGGTATGACTTATCCGGTGGCCTTCATTCCATACGCGATTGGTACGATGCCGGTTACGCACAACAGGATGGCATTCATCTAACAACAAAAGGTTATGCCGTAAAAGGAACTCTTTTGTACTCTTCCATAAAAAACACCATTCAATTCGTAAAGAACAACCCTGCTCTCCAACAACACATCGTTCCAGTGAAAGATTATTCTGCTGTTTTGGAGCAGTATGCAGATGATTTTAAGCCGGCAATCACTCACAAAGTGAAATCAGGTGACACGCTTTCTGCCCTGTCCCGCAACTATCATACTTCAGTAAGAGCCATAAAGCAGGCAAATGGATTAAAGAGAGATTTTTTAAGAGTCGGTCAAATTTTGACAATCCCAACTGGCAGATAAAAAGCAGATAAAGATCAAAATAGAACGCGGAATACCAACTTCCCGGAAAATGAGGGGGCATCCTTTTGAATATTGAAAAATAAGATGACTGATTATCAATAAGATAACTACAAAAAATGGAAGATTATTTTGGTTTAGCGGACAACAATGAAAATAAATACCTAACTTTGCAGACACACTCAACAAATAATTTTATCGTTATTAGCACCCATTAAAAGCAGATTTTATGAAAATAGTAGTTACCGGAGGAACCGGATTTATTGGCTCACATACTGTCGTTGAATTGCAAGAAGCTGGTTATGAGGTTGTAATCGTTGACAACCTCGTCAATTCAACTATCGAATCCTTAGACGGAATAGAAAAAATTACCGGAATACGACCCGCCTTTGAAAAATTGGATTTGACCGACAAAGAACGGACATTCGATTTTTTTAAGTCCTATCAAGGCATTGAAGCTATCATCCATTTTGCAGCCTTGAAAGCCGTTGGAGAATCCGTGTTCAAGCCCTTAGAATATTACAGCAACAACCTCAATTCGTTGATGAATGTCTTGGCTGCCATGAAAGAATTTAAGGTTGACAGCCTCGTATTCTCGTCCTCCTGCACGGTGTACGGACAGGCTGATACTCTTCCTGTAACAGAAAAAACTCCCCGCAAAAAGGCCGAATCCCCGTATGGAAATACCAAAGCGATATGCGAGGATATTTTGGCTGATTACAGTCGTGCCGAGCAGCAATTGAAACTCATTGCATTGCGCTATTTCAACCCGATAGGAGCGCATCCAACTGCACATATTGGAGAATTGCCCAACGGCGTACCTAACAATCTTATTCCTTACTTGACACAGACTGTCGCCGGTATCAGAAGCCAATTAAGCGTGTATGGGAACGACTACAATACCCCCGATGGAACGGCTATCCGCGATTATATTGATGTCGTCGATTTAGCAAAAGCACACGTTGTGGCAATTCGCCGATTGATTGAAAACAAAAACAAACAAAATCTGGAAATTTTCAATATCGGCACAGGTGGAGGCGTCTCCGTCTTGCAGCTCGTCAATACCTTTGAAAAAGCTACCGGCAAAAAGGTAAACCACCAAATTGTAGGCCGACGAGCAGGAGACATCGAAAAAGTATGGGCAGATACCACCTTGGCAAACAAAGAATTAGGTTGGAAAGCAGAAGTGTCATTGGAAGAAACGCTACGCAATGCCTGGCGGTGGCAGGAAAAATTGCAAAAATAAGCAAGTCTGGAAAGAGGAAAGATAACAACCCAACAGCCCAACCCAGCAAGATGCGGAAGATTACAAGAGCTGGAAAAATGTATATAAGTCAATGAATGGATATTGAACGCTATATAAACAAGCTAAACACGAGCAAAGAAGCTGGGAACTACCGCCGTCTGCACAACACGCAACATAACGGCTTCCTGATACACGAGAATGGGAAGGAACTCCTCAACCTTTCTTCCAACGACTACCTTGGACTTTCTTCCAATCGTCGCCTGAAGGAGGAGTTTTATGCTGAAACAGACGTGAAAGCTCTGACTTTTAGTGCTGTATCCTCCCGATTACTATCGGGCAACCACGAATATTACGGTCTCTTGGAAGCTGATTTGCGGAATTTATACGAAGTGGAAGCTGCTTTGGTTTTTAATTCCGGCTACCATGCCAACATTGGTATTCTGCCTGCTCTGAGCTCCAAACGTGACCTAATTGTGGCCGACAAATTGGTGCATGCTAGTATCATTGACGGCATCCGCCTCAGTGATGCGGAAATGATGCGCTATCACCACTGCGACACAGAGCATTTACGTTCTATCTTGCAACAACACCGCGAGAAATACGAGAATGTGTTCATCGTCACTGAATCCATTTTTAGCATGGATGGTGACACGGTGGACTTGCTCGAACTATGCGCATTGAAAAAAGAGTTTGATGCTTTTTTATATCTGGATGAGGCACACGCTTTGGGCGTACGGGGTACTAACGGATTAGGCTGCGCAGAGGAACAGGCATGTATCGCAGACATTGATTTTATCGTAGGCACTTTTGGGAAAGCCTTTGCCTCCTTAGGTGCCTTTGTGGTGTGCAAGGACATTTTTAGGGAGTACCTTATTAATACCCAGCGCAGTTTGATTTTTTCGACCGCCCTACCACCGGTAAATGTGGCATGGACACGCTTTATACTCAACCATATACCTGATTTTGACGACCTGCGCGTGAAAATAAAAGAAATATCCGACAAACTGCGTACCATATTGATACGAAAGGGTTACCAAACGGCCGGTGACTCGCATATTGTCCCTATGATTTGTGGTAGCAATGAAAGCAGTGTGGAGATGGCGGAATTACTAAGGGAAAATGGATTCTTTGTCCTACCGGTGCGCTATCCAACGGTGCCAAAGGGTCAAGCCCGTATCCGCTTCTCACTCAATGCCGCCATACCGGAAGATGACTATGAATGTCTGTTCGACTTCTTGGAAAATGGGATTGAATAAGGGTTATACCGTCTCTTTGTGACACGATTTGCATTTTTATACCGTCTCTCTGTGACACGATTTGCATTTTTATACCGTCTCTTTGTGACACGATTTACATTTTATACCGTCTCTTTGCAACACGATTTGCATTTTATACCGTCTCTCTGTGACACGATTTGCAAAATTATACCGTCTCTTTATGACACAAATTCCAAAATTATACCGTACCTTTGTGACAAATTAATTTTAAATCACGAATATGATACAAAGAAAAGCATTAGATTATCTGCGCAAATGGAAAGAAGCTGCTCGTCGTAAGCCCCTCGTATTGCGGGGAGCAAGACAAGTTGGGAAAACAACCCTCGTACACGAGTTTTCAAAAGAATATGACATCTTTTTGAAACTCAACATGGAAAGAGAACAAGACAGGTTAGTGTTTGAAAAATATGATGACGTGAATGAAATTATTCGCGAAATTTTCGTCATAAACAATCAGCAAATTCGCAATGCCTCAACCCTCTTATTTATTGACGAAATTCAATACTCCAAACGGGCTATTGCCATGTTGCGATATTTCTACGAGGAAGCAAATCATATCCATGTTATTACTGCTGGTTCGCTACTGGAAACAATTATGGATTTACGGCAAATTTCATTTCCTGTGGGCAGAGTTCAATATCTTGCAGTACGCCCATGCTCCTTCTATGAGTTTTTGGATGGCATAGGTGAGAATTTTGACTTAGAAGTGATACAAAACAGGAAAGTTGGTGTAATTCACCAAAGAATAATAAAGCATTTCCGTGATTATGCATTAGTTGGCGGAATGCCCGATGCTATTGTCCAATTTGCCGAAAGCAAAGATATCCTTTCGCTCACAAATATTTTTGTATCGTTAATAAATTCTTATAAAGATGATGTTGAAAAATATACGAAGAAAGATTCCCTAATCAAGATTATTAGGGCAATTCTTGATGTGGGATGGACTTCTGCAGGCAGTATTATCAATTTTGAAAAATTTGGGAACATCCCATATAGGTCGCGAGAAATAAGTGAAGCCTTTGAAACGATACAAAAAGCGATGCTGCTCGAACTGATTTATCCTGTTTCAGAAACACGAATGCCACTGATGCCTAATTTTCGTAAACAACCCAAACTCGTTTGGTTAGATACGGGAATCGTCAATTATTCTGCTGGAATTTACAAAGAAGTTTTTTCTGTTCAAGATATTCAAGATGTGTGGAGAGGAAGAATTGCAGAACATATTGTAGCACAAGAACTGTTAGCTTTGAGCGATAATTTGCTCACGCGGCGCGTTTTCTGGAAACGAGACAAAAAAGGCTCTGAAGCCGAGGTCGATTTCGTGTATAGCTTTGATGGTATGGCTATTCCCATTGAAGTAAAGTCAGGACACAACTCTAAACTCAAATCCCTACACCTTTTTATGGAGGAATGTCCACACAATATTGCTGTTCGCGTGTGGTCACAACCATTTTCAATCGACAAAGTTCAAACACCAACAGGAAAAGAATTTGACTTAGTAAACCTCCCTTTTTATTATGTGGGTGTGTTAGATAGTGTTTTAAGAGATTTGAATCCCACATTTACCATAGAACACACAAAATAAGAAGGAAATGAAACACAAAGGAAATGAAACACATATATTTATGCAAAAATAATACCAAGCGGCTGCTCCTCTTCTTTAACGGTTGGGGAATGGACGAAAATGTTATTAAACACATTGAAAGTGAGGAAGGTAACGAAGATGTGCTCGTGTTTTATGACTACCGCACCTTAGATATAGATTCCCTCCCCAAGGTAGGGGACTATGAGCAGATACACTTGCTCGCGTGGTCGATGGGCGTTTGGGCTGCTGCCAATGTGTACCCGATATTAGGGGTGGTTGCAAACACGTTCACTGCCCTCAATGGCACCGAACGCCCGATTGATGACCACTACGGCATACCGATTACCGCTTACACCCTCACGGAAAAGGGATTGGACGAAAGAGGACGGGAAAAGTTTTTTCAACGCATGCTATCAAACCGCGAGGACATGGTGACTTTTGCACAAAATAAACCCCAACGAGCCCTCAACGAGCAGAAAGAAGAATTGTCTGCCATCCGCCAATTATCACGCACCCGTACCGCCACTCTGCACTGGGATAAAGTATATTGTTCCGAAAAAGACATTATCTTTCCTTTCCAAAATCAGCAAAACTGGTGGCAGAAGCGTGCACCGATAACCGTTCTCCCGTGTGGGCACTATCCATTCTACTGTCTGAAAAATTGGGATGATTTTATTCCCAAAAATGCTTAAACTTCACTACATGATAGATAAATCCAATATTAAACGAAGTTTTAGCAAAAGTATTGACACTTACAACGATAATGCCCTTGTACAAAAACTGATTGTCAAGCACTTGCTCAACTTGCTATCTGTCCATATTGATACGAATGCGAGTGCGAATACTGGTACGAATGTAGGTGCGGATATTGATACGGATACGAGTACGAATGTTGGTGCCCATATTGATACGGATACGAGTGTTCGTTCGTTGAAAACATTGGAAATCGGATGTGGTACAGGTTTGTTGACATCGGAATTGAGCACTATCGCCACCATATCCCCCCTCTACATCAACGACTTAGTAGAGGATTTATGCAGCAAGACTGCTGCCACACACCACATTCCATACGAGCACATCCTTGCGGGGGATATTGAAACCATCCCCCTTCCCACGGGCTTTGACCTGATAATATCCTCTTCCACCTTCCAGTGGCTCTCGTCCCCCGAAGCACTGTTCGCTCGTTTAGGCAATAGCCTGGTAGAAGGCGGTATGTTGGCTTTCTCCAGCTTCAGCTGCGACAACCTCAAGGAAATCAAATCAATTACCGGCAAAGGACTACAGTACCAGAGCCACCAAGAAACACTCGACACACTCTCCCACTCTTTTGAGGTCCTTCACTACGAAGAAAACACCCATACCCTCCACTTCCAGCACCCGATAGATGTACTAAAGCACCTGAAAAGCACAGGGGTCAATGCGTTGCCATCCACCAACCGATGGACAGCACAGAAAATCGCCACCTTTACAGAAAAATATGAGGAGTATTACGTTCCTACTAAGGGTTATACGCTAACCTATCATCCGATTTATATATTAGCTGTACGCGCACGTATGCGCCGTGCTCGTATGTCGTAAGGTCATGACGTCGTGCTGTATTCACACCTCTACCACTTTCCCCAGATTTACATACCATATATACCCTTTCACAGCGGTGTAATGCATCTTTTCCAGCACTTTTTTGTAGGTGTCAATCTGCGTGACATATTTGTTTTCTTCTTTCAAACCGAATTTATAATCAACCACCGTCACCTCTTTATTTAGTGCCTCTGTGTTCTGTGCTTTGAAATTCGCCGCTTTGAAATTCTCCATATATGATAAATCGCCTTCTCCACTCCCTTTCTGTCCTTTCACCATCACTCTGTCCGGTCGCAGTTTGCGCCCGTTCTCTGTTAAAATTTCCCGTTCATTCACCACAGAAAAGCCAGCACCCAACCCTGGAGAAAACCCTTGATCGAACCCTTGAGTAAACCAATGTGACACCTGAGGATGAGTTAGATAGTCGCTAACAATTTTTTTGTAGCTTTCGATTTCATCTTTAGAAATTAAACCTCTGCGATAAACGTCCCAAACTGCCCGTTCCACATCATCTTTGTAGCGGATTGAACTAAATATTTCATGCAATAATCGACCCTCTTCTCTTGCTACGTCTGTTTTTACATCAAC
>BNXR01000077.1 GCA_025999735.1 Bacteroidia bacterium
TCAACGCCTGGCTTGAGCGAGTAAATGCTTTATAGCCGTCAATTTGCGTAAATGCTTTCTTCATACTCGAAACGATAATCAACTTATCGTTGTTAGGAACCGTACCACTAAGTGTTTTTGGGTTCAAAACCGCCACCTCTTTGTCTTGCCCATAAGCCATATTCAGGCTTATCAGAGCGAATAATAAAATAAATGTTCTTTTCATCTGTAATTTTTTAGTTTTTTATCGCTTTCGGTTTTCCAAATGTGCGCGCCATCGTGCTGCCAAACAACTGCTTAGTAACATCCTCGCACACGTCCGATACACTGTCTATCGAAAACGGGAAAGGTTTTGAACTCTTAATCACCGTTGCCGTTTCCACATCCACCAACCGCGCCGAAAGGTATTTGTCGTCGTTTAGACTGCCTACCTTGACCACACATACCAATGGTACGCCAAACTGCTTTCCCAACTTGGAAATCTGGTCGTCATCCACCGCACCGGTACGCTGATATTCCTGCTCATCTGCTAATGCAGTCAAAAAATCATTGGTGCGCTCAATGGCGGTGTATTTGTTGCTGCGCACAATCGCATCCACCAAATAATCGCCCACAAAGCCGCTGAGACCTGCGCTTTCTTCATCGCTCGTTACATACACGGCGACCTTGGGCTTTACCTTTTCGGGCTCAGCCGCTTTCTTCGGCTTACCGTTTTGCCCAAATGTGGCTGATACGTAACAAAGAGCGAATAATACGAATACTGTGTGTTTCATGTTTATCGATAATTCAAGTATGTTTTCCACTTCTCATTCTATTTACTTTTTTCTAATTTGCCATTCTATGCTTTTAAGTAATTCTATTGTCTCTGTATGCCATTCTTTGACTTTTTTTTCATCTTCCCAACAATAGAAAGATGTATTTCTGAAATAAATATCAAGAGTTGTTAAACGAGAAATCAAATTTGATATATCTTTTTTCCATTTCTCTTTGCCTTTTTTACAACAATACGGTGGAACTTGGTTACTTTCTGACGATAAATAATCAAGCATCTTAGTTGATAAAACCGCCAACATTTCTCCATGTTTTTCACTTCCTAACCCTTTTTTTCTCATTTCTGTATTTTGACACAACAGATACAATGCATCCACAGCTTCTTTATAATCCTTTTCTTTAGAAAGGAGGTCTTTAAAACGTTGTATGTAATGACGAAGAATCATATAATATCCAAAAGAGGCATCGTGCCGCCTTTTTCGAACTTCAAATAAGCCCCAAATTACAATACATAATGTTACCATTTCTATCACATTGGTAAATTCATTACTTTCTAAAAAAGCAATGCCATTTTCTACTACACAACAAAAGCATTTCATTTATATAAAAATTTAGTTTCTTCCTTTTTAAAGAAAAATTTGTTTTTTTCATCTTCAACCAATGTTTTCCCAGCTCTTATGTAATCTTCCAACTCTTTCTTTATTTTTGTAATCACATCTTTATGTTCTTTTCCTGGGAACACTTTTTCTAAATATACCATATAGTTTTTTAAATATCCAATATGATTTTTAAGTATTCTTATTGGATGAACTTCCGGATTTCTATCCCTCTCTTTATAGAGCCAACTATTTTCCTCGTTGTATAACCAATTTATTGATGTTGGCGAAATATTTGCTGAGTTTGGTTTTAAAAATTCATTCGTTCTAACTATCACATTGTTTATGCAATCAAATGCTTTTCGGCGAACAGTTTTCAAACATTCAACACAAGGATATAAGCCCTCTGAATTTTTCATTAAACTTGCTTCAGAGAAAAGATATATATCAGGAACAGAGCGACATGCAAAATATTCAAAATCGGGAACTATTTTAGCAAAGAAACGCCCAGAATCTGTTAGCCGTACACCAAATAAACCGTGATTGTACTTATTGTCATTTTTGTTATGCCAAATTTCCTTCATAACGTCAATAAGTTGTTGCTCATCATACTTGCGTGAAGTGTTGTATTTAATCACAACAAGTGCGTTCCAATGTGTATCTTTATTGTCTATTTTATTCATCTTAAAAAGAATTTGCGCAACTTCTTCCAATTCTTTGTCAGGAACGTCACCTCCGCAAGGTTTTTGCAAAATAGCAGATATTAGTTCAATAAAAGGAGTATAGATATACGCCTTTTTAGAAATATCATTTTGTTGGTTTATTTCAATTCTGTATAATCGTGTAATTATTTTACGAGCTAACGAATTGCCATCGTGTGTCAAATTGCTTAAATACCCTGTCTTTTGTTCAATATAGTCCAAAAGATTCCGAACAATAAATTTGCGGCAGATATGCTTAATTGATGACCATATAGCCTCCTCAGATTTGGGAAGTTGCTTGTCAAACAATTCTTTATTAGCAAGTTCCCACTGATTATTAAAATGTTTAATATTTGTTTCAGATATATAGGATATACCCTCTACTACATTCTCATTTATCCGCCTATAGTTGTGATTATACATAAGGCTGATTAAATTATGAAGCCCCCAACTGTATTTTGAGAAATCGTTCATTATATGATTATAGGCTTTTATATATTCCTTTATCTCCTCTGCTTGTTGTTCTATAATATCCTTAAAAAAGTCCTGTTTGCTTTTGCTTATATCCCTTGCACAAAACCACTCGGAAATATCCCACACATTGGGATTGTCTTCGGAGTACTGAATAACGTTCTGTGGCAATACAGGTATTGTTGTATCTCTAATTGCAAGTAAAAATCCATAACAAGGCGCATAGGGGGCATCTGTATGCTTTATTTCTCTCAATATGTCCCAAAATTCTTTTGTTGCTTTCGAAACTCCATCTATCATCGTTTCTATTTCTATATCCCTAATCGGACAATCAGGTTCTTTCGGGATGTACGCTTCTATGTTATCTACTACGCAAAGGTGTTTTTTATTATCAATTTTATACAAGCAAAAAAGCAATCTAATTAATATTCCTGCAACAAAAGAAACAGATATTTTCCTATCTTCAGGGTTGTTATGATTTTGAAATTTTTCCTCAATATTTGCTTTAATTGAACTGAAAAATTGAAAAACAGGCATTTTATGCTGCCTAAATATGTTCAAAGACGTCTGTCGTTTTTCTGTGAATGTTGAAAACAATTGAAAGAAGTCTTCAAAATCATCATCACCTATAGTCTCTAAATTTTTTATCTGTGCATAATGTGTTGCAAATTGTTCAATATATCTCCTATATTCAACATCGCTTTTGTCTCCTTGATCTAAAATATTTCGTATTTCCAAAAGAAGAACACTGATAAATTTCCACACATTGCTATCGTCATAATATGGTGATAATTTGATTGTGACACCTTGGCATAGTTTTGGAAACTTTGCTGATGTTTCCAAATCACAAACATGATAAGTTACTTCTTTTTCGTTTTCCTGTTTAAGTTTGCGTATGTATGTAGTTTTTCCACAACCGGCTACCCCTTGAATAATAAAAACAGAATCCGCTAATTTCTTCAATTTTTCATTTAAGTCTCTCCCACAGCGTACTATACTTTCTTGTTTTCTTGTTAAAGAAGTATAATCTTCCTTTTTTTCTTGTAAATCAGTATCTGTACTTTCAGCCTTTTCTTCTTCCAATTTATCATATTCTGTAAAAGGCGGAACATAAATCTTGTTAAGATATACTATTTCTGAAATATCAGGAATAGCATAATCATATTTGAGACTATCTTCTGCCTTTGTCCCTTTATTAGTAATAGGGGTTGTCAAAAGAATGTCTTGCATTAACCGAGCAAATCTGTATCCAACAGTATTTTCTCTTTTGGTACTTGTTTGTGCGTTCATTTTGGTTATATATTTGTATTTATTTTTAATTTTTCATCATCGGTATTACTTTTTCAGCTATCTTTTTCGCTAATTCGTCAAATGCTTCCTCACCTGCTTTGGTGTAGTTCTTGCCCGTCCAACCGCCTTTTGCTTCGGGGATTTTCGGCTTGAGTGTCTTCTGCGTGTGGGCGTTATAAAGGCTCACGGTGGCATTAGCCCAACAGAACACCGTGCCGCCGCCACTATCGTTGCAACGCGCTATATACGCATCCACTTTTACCACATAGTCAGCATTCGCTTCGTCCGTCGTGAAATTACATCCACAATCGCTGTCCGTCAGCAATCCCGGCAGTTTGTCGGCGATGTATTCCACTTCCTCACCGTCCACTATTTCTTTACATTCCAGATACACATAAATACTGTTTTCCAAGTCGGTGAGCGTTTGCAACAATTCATTGCGCAAGCGTTCACTACGGCGTTGCTGCAAAGTGGCATCATCGGCTTGCGGGTCTATGGCAGTGAGCAAATCCTGCGCAAAAGCCACTGTGGCAAAGTGTTGAATGACCTCCTCGCACTGCTTGCGGGCTTTGGCTTTTGCCCCTTTTTGGGCAAGTTCGGCAGCACTTTTCAAAGCACTCTCTACCTTGTTGAGATAAAGTGCAATCTGTTTTTGATAATAGGAAATCAACTCCGCTTTGCTCACGGATGCAAAAGCATACGCCGTTTTGCGTGTCACATCATAATAAGTATCCACCTTGCTGCCAACGATTTCCGCTTGCGATGCGGTGCGTACTGCTGATACAAATTTTGAGCGGATTTGTTCCTCTATATCGCTACCACTGACGCTCACGTCCGTAGATTTTTTTTCGGTGCTGACCATCACACGCACGCGCTCGGACAGTTCACCCACAGCCGCTTTTTTTGCGCGATTGAGGGCTTTTTCCTGTCCTTCACCTGCGGCAACAGACACTTCGGCAAAACCTGTGTAGTGTGTCTCTGCGGGACATTGTATGTTCCTTACATCCGAATCAAGCCAAAGTGGGGCAGTTCCTTGTGCCATAACAGCACAAGGAAATAACACCCAACTTAACAATAGGATTTTAAAATTATTTATGCTTTTGTTCATATTCTTTCAAATCTTCGTCAAATTCTTTCATATACCTATCGAAATCGTAATCAGCTTTCAAAAGTTTGTCGGCACTCAATTTCTCGTACATTTGCTTCACAACTTTTTGTTTGCCAAATTCAATAGTAACGTAGCAGTTGTAAGAATTGTCTTGTTGATTGACGGTAAATTTTTCACAGGCAGTACGGTAACCGGCGATATTAGCCTGTGATATTTCCTTTGCCTTTGTAACCACTTTATCGTGGAAATCTTCTCCATCGGCATTGCTTGATACGGCTACTCCGTCTCTGGCAGCCGAAGCAACCCCTGCTAACTTGGAACTTAACTGCGCCAAAGCATCTTGATAGGCTCTGTCTTTGGCCATTTTGCGGTCTTTGCTCTTTCCGATTCCACCGCAACGCAAATGTTCTAAGTCCGAATCGCCCCCTTCACTGCAAGGGAATGTGACCTCCACCTCAGCTGCTGCGCCGAGATTTTTCTTCATCGCCTTACTGTCTGTCACAGATGTAGGCGATGTTACCTGTTTACTACTTCCACAGCCCGTAGCTACTACGGCTGCCAATACTGCCATCGCAGCATAAATACTAATTTTTCTCATAATTTAAAAATATTAAAATGTTAATTACTAAATGTTTACAAACTGTTTGTGCCCTATTTGCGTAGGGTTTTATTTTGATTTTAGAGAATAAAAAAA
Organism: Bacteroidia bacterium; assembly: GCA_025999735.1. Lineage (GTDB taxonomy): Bacteria > Bacteroidota > Bacteroidia > Bacteroidales > Marinifilaceae > JAISHE01. The sequence goes on from BNXR01000077.1 coordinate 5,611, forward strand.
GCGCGGACTTCATCTTATCCGCACTTGGGGTCCTGAGATTACCTTGTAAAACAAATAAGTAAGCCCACGCCAAAACGTGAGCGTCAACTACTTATTCTTCGTTTTACATTGAAGTTTCTCAGGTTTCAAGTGCAAGAATATCAGCTATAACGCTATTTTCAATATGTCCTTGATGCGCCTCGCGCATCTTTTATCACTTCATAGGCAATAAAATTATGTGTTACTTTTGTTAAATATCGCGACAAAAGTAGATATTATTTTTGGAAAACGAAAAAGGGAGATAAAATAATTCGTACATTTGCAAAAAAATTATCCGATGGAAAAGTGGCTTAAAAATATAAAGGGCAATATTCCCCATACAAACATCAATGTCAACATTGAATTGGAAGGGAAAAACCTAATCGTTACCGGAACAAACGGCTCAGGAAAAACTTCATTCCTAAAAGCAGTTTACGAAAAAGTAAACGTGCTCATAGCCCAAAAACAAAAAAATAAAGAAAATGCTTTGCAGGTTGAAATTTCAGATAATGTTCATTTCTCTGCCTTGTATGATGACCGAAAAGCAGTGATTCGATTTTTTGAAGAAAAGCGATTGTCAGAGATAGTGCAACCCAAAAATGTAAACGCCATCGCTGTTGAAGAAGAGGAAGCAAAAAAGCAAAATCCAGCACAAAAACACGCCAATAAACTGGAACAACATTTAGTGAACTTGATTAGCAAGCAAGCACTTGTGAAAGAAAATAACCAAAAATTAGCCGAACAAATAGGAACTTGGTTTAATGACTTTGAAAATAATTTAAAAATTCTTTTTGAAGACGAAAGCCTTACCCTAAAATTTGACTTCGATAAATTTCAGTTTTCAATCTGTCAAGCCAATAAACCACACTTTACCTTTCAAACCCTATCGGCAGGCTATCGGGCAATCTTTGATATATATGCGGAATTAATCATGCACTCAGAATATTTCAAAATCATGCCCACAGACCTAAGAGGCATAGTCTTTATAGACGAAATAGATTCACATTTACACGTGTCCCTGCAGAGGCTGATATTTCCTTTTTTCACACAATCATTCCCGAAAATACAATTTATTGTAACTACTCATTCACCGTTTGTACTAATGTCCGCAAGGGATACCGTTATATTTGATTTAGCAAGCAATGAGCCTATTACCCAAAATTTATCCTATTTCACCTACTCGTCAATCATGACAGGGCTATGGCATGTAAAGCCCATTTCAATAGATTTAGAAATGAAAATTAGAGAGATAGCACAACTAACTAATACTAAGCCTATTGACATCCCCAAACTACGCACGCTCACAGACGACATCAGTACTCATGCGGTGCAATAGTATCAAAGAAAAGCATATTGATGCTCACAACCGCGACATTCATAACCCTTGTGATAGTACATTAGACATTTCGCGTGTCATAAAGTGCTTATGCCCAAACATTCCAGACAATGATATTATGGTAGAGCCACAAGATACGTCCGAAAAGACACAAAATACCGCTACATTATTAAACTACTGTTATAACGAGGGTAACACAGGTATTAGAGACATTTCAAGAAAGATGCTACACGACAAGATATTTGAGGATTACGTGAAGTTTCTAGGTCACTGGCTCACACTCCATACACAAGAGACCCTGCAATCCGAAAAATCCAAAGCCAAAGAGCACCTAACGAATATGGTAAGTAGTACCTACCCGTTCTCAGTCTTTTGGAAATGGCATATCCGCAGTGATGCCTTTTTGTCCCCACAATTCCCCAATGTATAAGTCCTGCTAATGCCCTGCTCTTGGTTAGTTCATACCAAAGGGAAAAGAATATAGGATTTTGGGGTGGTGAGGAATGTAGAGGGGGCGGGAGAGGTTGCGGGTCAAGCCCGCAATGACGGATTGTTGGGTGGTGAGATTTCACTCCATACCGCCATAAAGATGAAAGTGGCGGTGTGAGGATTTGAGGAAATGAGGATTTGAGGATTTCCATTTCCTCATTTCCTCATTTCCTCATTTCCTCAAAACAAAAAAAGTAAGGATTTGAAATTCTGTCACGTTTTTTTGTATTTGTCGTGGGAAAGATGTGTGAGTAGTCCACTTTGCACAAATTTAGAGATGTACCTTTCTGCTGTTTTTTCGGTGATACTTAGCTGTTGGGCAGTACTGAGATAGTTTTGGCGGGCGAACTCTGCGGGTAGTGCTTCTAAAAATTTCTGCTTGGGGGTTTGTTTTGCTGAGGTTGTCGCTTCGGCTGGTAGCCGTTGGTAAACTTGGGCGGCGTGCTGTATGAGGATTTTTACAATTTCCATAGCCGTGTTGAAATCGGTGTCAGTACATTGCATTGGGGGCGTGATGTTGCCCGTTTCCATTATTCGCAGGGTGGTTAGTATCATGGCTATACGGAAGGTTATCAAGCCCAAACGACGGACGGTGGCGATGTAGTCGTTGCCGTATAAACAGATGTATTGATTTTGGGCTTTGGCAAAGTAGTCGTTAAAGGTCTGCTGTTGCGATTTTGTTAGGCAAAAACGTAGCGGGGTAGGGTGTTGGATGAGGTGTTTGTATAGGTCGTGAAATTGGTTTCCTAATTGCTTAAAATAGTCGTCCAGTGTTTGGTTGTCGTTGCCTACAAAGACGTCGTTCCAGACAGGTTTTATGTTCATAAAGTAGAACATAAAACGACTGAATAGACCATTTTCAGCGTTTGGAATTAATGAGGCTACTTGTTGCGGTGTTCCTGACAGTAGTGCGGATAGTCGCGGTGCTTCCAATTCGACGTATTCTCTGTTCTTTCTGCGGTTGTAGGAAATGGTTTCGTGATGAAAGGCTTTGCGAAAGCCGTCGGAGTAATTGCCGTGTTCTGATTTGAATGTTTGCGCCAATGTGTCGCCCTCTGTTTCAAAAATTAACCCCACTCCCTTGTTGTCGTTGAGGATTTGGAACAGTCCAGTGGCGGAATTGTTGGCGGGAATGATTAACATTAACATCGGTGGCTCCTGCGGTCGCTCGATGTCCGTCTTTTCCTTGCTTGCTGCGTATTCACTCAGTTTGTTTTGGTATTCTTGTTGTTCGATTTTTGCTTTGTCGCGCAAAGCTCGATGAATTGGCTCTACCAATTTTCGGCACAAGGTTAGCCGCCCTTTGCCTGCCGATGCCTGTGCAGTTACAAATAGAAATAGATTTGGATATACGTTTCGCTCAGCATATATGCCGTAAATATTTGGTAAACAGGCTGATATTACTACTAATGAACTTAATAGCAGCAAGTCTCTGTCTTCGGCTGATATAGCCTTTTCTGTACACTGTTTCAGGAAGTTAGGGATGTTTTCGTACACCGTTTCGGGAATGGTTGGGAGTGGTTTCATCTCTTCATCTTCGTTTTCGTCATCGCTGGTATTTCCCATTTTCATATTATTTTCACCGCCATATCGCCATATCGCCATATCGCCATTTTGTTTTTTTGGCGATATGGGTAAAATATTGTGACGGGATTTATTTTGAGCGCGCGTATCAACCCTACCTATATTAATACCTGCTGTCTGCGCCAAATGATAGAAGGTTTTTATCGTTATGCCGTGTCCGTGTGCGTTTAGACAACTATCATACTGTTTGTCCGTCTCTTCGGTGGCGTAGTTTGGATAGTAACGACTTAGGCGGTGGTAGTAAGTTCGCCCCGCTTCGCCCAATTCATCCGATAACGCAAAGCCTAAATCCCGCCAATCAGCGTACGTTGAGGCGATGTCCGTTTTTGCCCGTTCTATCCTTTCGGTGATTATTTCTATGTCCGCTGTGGTGTCGATAGAAGGGCAACCGCAAGGGATTGCCCGTACAGTGGCGGCGGTAGAAGGACAGGCAGAGGCAGAAGGGCTGGATTTTGATTTGTTTAGCCATTCTTGTACATTAAATGTTTTCTTTTCCATGGTTTTTGATTTTTAATAGGCGGGGAAAACCCCGCCCGTACATTAATAATTGTTAGGATTTATGTATGCCGTTGGGTCGTTCGGTAGAAAGCAGGCTCGCGATATGTCTCTGCCCGATTTGTCAGGCTCTATGGCATACTTCTTTTTTATGTAGTATGATAGGGCTGCGAAATAGTCGCCGTGCGTGACGGTGTCAGTGTCTATTGATACGAGCCATTTTATGCCGTTGCCCGAAGGACTTGTAAATAGTAGTT
>BNXR01000078.1 GCA_025999735.1 Bacteroidia bacterium
TACACGAGAACTGATTGCCAGCATACCCGGCTCTGTCAAAATCGAAGTCTGTTGTACAGTACAGCCGTTGAAATCACTAACTGTCAGTTGTACTATTCCTTCCACAACACCAATAGCAATCACCAGCATAAGCAGCAGTCCGATTCACTGTTTGGGCGGCTGGGACGGAAAGATATTCCTGCAAGCGACTGGGGGCACCGGAACTTTAGTTTTTTCCTATTACAAAAATGTAGTCCCAGTGCCTGGAATTTTAGTTATGTCCTCTTATAGCTTGCCCACTGCATCACCCACGATATCCGATTTATCGGAAGGCGATTACACTGTTCGTGTGCAGGATGCTTTGGGATGTCATGCAGGAGGTGCTGTGGAGACAACATGGCCTATAACCGTTGCAAACCTTAGCACTTCGGCGTTACAGATTAATACAGTTGGCTATCCGCAAGACCCTTCAGGCTATGGACTTCGCAACGGCAGGATTGAAGTGGCCGGTTATGGCGGACAAGCTCCCTATAGTTTTGTATGGACGAAAGCGCTCGACCCTTCGTTTGGGGGCACTGCCTCCTCGTATAACAATTTAGCAAGTGGCGATTACAGTATCACGGTGAAAGATGCCAATTACACTAGTGCCAATCCACAGAATTTCACCAATACGCGTGGTTGTACGGATGCGTTCACTATTCATTTAAGCGAGCCGGCCCGTTTAACGGTTACTGCAATGCTCACGAAAACGATTGTATGTAATGGATTGAAGACCGGTGCGGTAAAGGCTGTTGTGGCGGGTGGTGTAGGAGCATATAAATATACTTGGGAGAAGCAGGAGAATAGTGGTTTTGTGAACATTCCTGTCAGTATCTTTGAGGTAGGTGATAAAATGGAGAACCTTTCTGCCGGTAATTATCGAGTTACTGTCACGGATGGGAATGGGAATAAAGCTACAGCTGCAATTTCGTTGCTACAGCCGGAACTTTTGCGTATCAGTGATATTCTTTCGACTAATTCTACTTGTAATGGTAGTGCAAACGGTAGGATTGCAGTATCGGTGCTTGGTGGCACACGACCCTATCGTTACATTTGGGGTGCACCTTTAAATATATCCATATTAGATGTTCCGCGTATAGAAAATTTACGCGCAGGAACTTACCCTCTGACAGTTAGTGATTTCAACGGCTGTACTGTACAACAGACTTCGATTTTGACAGAGCCGGGTATGCTGGCAATCAGTTCTCGTGTAACGATTCCATCCGGTTATGGCCTTAGTAATGGTTCCATTTTTTTGGATGTTACGGGTGGCACGAAGCCTTACACCTACAGTTGGGGAACTGATTTAGGAACAGCCTCCATGTTACAGGGGCTGTCTGCCCGCGAAGAGGACTTTCGGGCAAAGGTTACGGATGCTCACGGTTGCACGAGTATGCATACCGTTCATTTAACAGAGCCGGCGGAATTGCTCGTTACGGTGACGAATACGAGCCTATTTTCTTGTACGGAATTGAATATAGGGGCTATAACAGCTGTTGTAACGGGTGGAGTTGGGTCTTATAAATATCGTTGGGAGCAATATGTGGATGGAATATTTTTGCATATTCCTATCAGTGCTCCTGTCAGTGATATAGGTGTAGGTGATAAAATACACAGTTTATATGCCGGTAGCTATCGAGTGATTGTCACGGATGAAAATGGGAATCAAACTACAGCTGATATTGTGTTGCCGCAGTCGGATAATTTGCGCATAAGCGGCTATTTATCTGCGAAACCGTTGTGTTTTGGTGGTGATGATGGTAGAATAGAAGTTTTGATAGCGGGAGGGATGCCCCCCTATTCATTTGTTTGGGGTACTGATAGTCTGCCTGGTACTGCTACTTTGGGAAATATCGGTGCAGGTGATTACTATTTACAGGTCACGGATGCCAAGGCTTGCGTTGTTCAGGGGACGAGCACTTTGTTGGAGCCGGAACCGCTGACTTTTACTCATTCTGTGCAGATACCCAGTGTGTATGGAGCCGGTGATGCCTCCATAACGCTGTATCCTCAGGGAGGTACACCACCTTATACTTACCAATTGGCGAGGTACGATACAGTGATAGGGCGTATAGTGATAGGTGTGGTGACGGGTGCGGTGACGGAAACTATTTTTAAAAATTTATGTGCAGACACAGCCGCTTACGCAGTGACAGTAAGAGACTCTCATGGTTGTCAAGTGGAGGCTTCCGTTTTGATATATAATCCGTTGACAGTCACGGTGAATGTACAAAAGCCTATTTCTTGTTATAGCGATACTGACGGTCAATTACAGTCGGTGGTTAGCGGTGGAAAGGGTGCATCGTATCGCTATTCATGGTTTCAATGTGTTATCGGGCAGGAATCAAAAAAATTGGAGGTGCAAGATACGGCAATTTTATGCGGTGTAGGCGATGGAGAGTATTGTGTTTTGGTAAATGATGGTGTGGACACGGTACTTGCTTGTTTCATTTTTCTGCAACCAAGCAAGTTGACGTCGGGAATTGACTTTCATCATCCCGATTGTAGAGATGATACGAACGGCTGGATGGAAGCAACGGTGTTTGGTGGTACACGTCCTTATCGTTATGTTTGGGAGTGTATATTGGACACTTCCGAGATTTTGGAAACCCCGCGTTTAGAAAATTTACGTGCAGACACTTATCTGCTGACAGTTAGTGATGCACATTCTTGTATTGTGCGAGATACCCAAACGTTGTTGGAACCTGATAGTCTGCTTATTAGTCCTCGTGTTAGTTTTCCTTCAGCTTATGACGGCGATGATGGTTTCGTAACATTGCAAGTTGCGGGTGGCACGCGGCCATACACCTATTATTGGGATTCTCGGGCGGATGGAAATATTGGGGACTCCACATTGAGCGGTTTATCAGTCAGGGAAGACTTGATTCCAGTGATGGTCAGAGATGCTCATGCTTGTACGGCAAGTAGTGCGTCAAAAATGTACAATCCGATTGTATCGATTGTATCGGAAAGTGGCCTCATCATCTGTTCTGGTGAAGAAAATGCAGAATTGAGTGTGTATGTGAAAGGTGGTGCCGGTGTTCCGTATGCCTTTCAATGGCTTTATGTTGTGGATGAAGATTTGATGTTTCCACTTATTGGGGATGATTCTGTTTTATCTGACTTGGGAGTGGGTATTTACCGTGCAATGATTACTGATACAGAGGGTAATACAGCATGGACAGCCGACCACGTGATACGTTCTCCGGATTCATTGGGTATGTTGGTGAGTTCACCAGATTTGCTGTGCAAGTACGGCACAGACGCTTGGGCGGAAGTTTTTCCGGTAGGAGGAGATGCACCGTACCGGATAAAATGGTATAACAGCGACACAACGCGACGTATAGAGCAGTTATCTGAGGGCTATTACACCGTAAAATTGACTGATGCCCGTGGGTGTTTTGTGAGCGAATATGTTCGGATTCAGTCCCCTGAGGCGGTGACAGTGAATATAGGTGTCAATAAAACATTATGTAAATGGCAAACGCATGAATTACACCCACTTAGTGTTGAACCTATTGTTTCTTATCTATGGGTTCATGATGGGAATTTTTTGTCCGCAGCCTCCTTTATTGAGGTTTCCGAACAAGGGAATTATCGTGTGGAAATCACGACAGACAAGGGATGTCACGCGGAAGATACGGTCTTCGTCACGAAGTCAAATCAGGATATAGAGGTTAATTTTGCGATGGCGGCGAAGGTGGAAGTAGGTAGTCCTCTGAAATTGGTGAACACGACGGCACCAGCACCTGAGTTTGCCGAGTGGATTGTGCCGACAGATGTGGATGTGGTGGTAGTGAGTAGGGATACGATGCGCTTGGAAGTGCTACTATTTGCCGTGGGCACTTATACATTCGGGTTGCGGTCGATGGTTGGAGAATGTGAAGCGTTAATGTACAAGACGGTAGAGGTTGTCAGCGAACTACCAGCAGATTTCGTTGCGACACGTGCAGCGTCTTTGCATATAGCGGGCATCGCTATTTGGCCGAATCCGACATCGGGGGATTTTACAGTGGGCGTGCGTTTAAGTCAGTCGAGTGATGTGATAGTACGTTTGTACACTCTGAGCGGTCAGTTGCTGGATAGCCGCTTTTATGGGGAATGTGCTGATTGTGAGTTAGAATACAATATTGATTTAGTAGGTGGCATGTATATCTTGCAAGTAGAATGTGCAAATGAATCGAAAGCAGTACGCTTTTTGTGTGAATAAAAATGCCATGTCGTTCAGCTGTTCATAGTCGCGAATACGGTCGAAAGCAATATTTCCTTTGGTTCCGTGTAAAATTACGTTTTTCAGATGATTTTTGAAAAACTTTCTGTACTTTTGCACTTCATAAACGAAAATATAAGCGAAAATATAGATAAAAAACAAATGAAATAATATATAGGATGGTTACAAAAAATAAGGTAGTATCGCTTAGTTACGAGTTGAGAACAGAGCCGAATGGAGAAGTATTAGAGGTTGCCACATCAACCGAACCGCTAGAATTTATCTTCGGACAAGGGCAAACATTAGAATATTTTGAATTGAATTTGTTAGAAAAGAAAAAAGGTGAGCCCTTTGATTTTAAGTTGGCGGCGGCAAATGCGTACGGAGAAAGAAATGAAGAGTTAGTAATTGATTTGCCCAGAGAAACATTTAAAGAAACGGATGCCGAGGATTTGCGTGTGGGTAATGTTTTCCCGATGCAAGATAGCATCGGCAGGCGGATGCAAGGAACAATCGTGGAATTTAATGATGTGGAAGTTCGGATAGACTTAAACCACCCTTTGGCGGGAAAAGACCTCTATTTTAAGGGACAAGTGGTGGGTGTGCGGGATGCCACAGAAAAAGAATTAGAGGCATTGGCATCCCATAAATGCGGATGTGGATGCGAGATGGACGGTTGCGACTGTGAGGCGGGAGAGTGCTGCCCTCCAAATGCACACGGTCACGGATGTTGCGAAGCAGGAGAGTGCTGTCCTCCAACTGCACACGGTCACGGAGGTTGCTGCTAAAAAAATGGGAAATTCATTTGGGACAATATATAAACTAAGCTCTTTCGGAGAATCACACGGTCCGGCGGTTGGTGGTGTGATTGAAGGCTGTCCTGCCGGTTTAGAGATTTCGGTGGAGAAAATTCAGGCGGAGTTAAATCGACGACGACCAGGTCAAAATGCGCTCTCTACACCCAGAAATGAAGCGGACAGTGTCGAAATTTTGTCCGGACTATTTGAAGGGAAAACTACCGGAATGCCAATTGGCTTTATCGTTCGGAACACCGACCATAACAGCAGTGCTTATGAGCATCTCAAAGACACGTATCGTCCGTCACATGCGGATTATACGTGGCAACAAAAATATGGACTGCGTGATTACAGAGGAGGAGGTCGCTCGTCCGCAAGGGAGCATATTTCGCGGGTCGTTGCTGGAGCGGTTGCCAAACAGTTCCTTGCTCTTAAAGATATAAAAATCAATGCCTATACCTCGCAGATTGGGGATATTACCTTGCCGATTTCATACAAAGAATTGAACATTGAGACTATTGACAATCCTATTAATTGTCCCGATGCTGCTATTGCCGAGCAGATGATGGAGTTATTGAAAACGGTACGGGCAGAAGGGGACAGTGTGGGCGGTTGTGTGAGTTGCGTGGTACGGAATATGCCGGTTGGCTTGGGTGAGCCGGTTTTTGATAAATTGCAGGCACGCTTGGCGTTCGCTATGATGGGTATCAATGCTGCCAAAGGATTTGAATATGGCGATGGGTTTGCCGTAGCGGCAATGAGGGGGAGTGAGCACAATGATACATTCACGCTCAAAGCCGGTCGTATTGCACCCTTGACGAATCATTCAGGTGGCATACAAGGGGGCGTTTCCAATGGTGAGGACATCTTTTTCAAAGTTGCTTTCAAGCCGGTGCCAACGATTATGCGCGAGCAGCAGACAGTGACAATGCAGGGAGAGCCATTGACATTGCAAGCGGGGGGAAGGCATGACGTGTGTGTGGTGCATCGTGCTGTACCAGTGGTAGAAGCCATGACTGCTATGGTACTGATGGATGCCCTGCTTGCGGACAAAATTGGAAAAATATGACGTCAAATAGTATTAAATTCCAAATTCTTTTTTGATAATGTCCTTGTAATCTAATTTTTCCCAAGTGAACAATTCAACCTCTTTTTCAACGGTAGGCCAATAATCGGAGGTATATACCTTTTTCACAATCTGTGGTTTGCGTCCCATGTGACCGTAGCTGGCAGTTTCAAAGTAGATTGGATTTCGTAATTTCAGTCTTTCTTCAATTGCTTTGGGGCGGAGGTCGAAAATTTGTTCAATCTTAGCCGCAATTTCCGCATCCGTTAATTTCACTTTTGAGCTGCCATACGTATTCACGAAAACTCCTACCGGCTTAGCGATACCGATGGCATACGATATTTGTATCAACACCTCGTCTGCCAATTTCGCAGCCACCATGTTTTTGGCGATGTGGCGGGCAGCGTACGCAGCCGAGCGATCCACTTTTGAAGGGTCTTTACCGGAGAATGCACCTCCCCCGTGTGCGCCCTTGCCACCATACGTGTCAACAATAATTTTTCGTCCCGTTAGGCCTGTATCGCCGTGAGGACCACCGATTACAAATTTTCCCGTAGGGTTCACGTACAAAATGAGGTCTTTGCTAAACAAATTCTGTACTCGTCCCGGTAGTTGAGCCTTCACACGTGGCAAAAGGATGTCCGTGATGTCTTTTTTGATCCATTCGACCATTGATTCATCGGCCTTTAACTGCGCTTCTGCTGTTTCATCCACAGCCTTAATAAAGTCATCGTGTTGCGTAGAAACGACGATGGTGTGGATGCGCAAAGGCTTGTTATTCTCGTCGTATTCAATGGTCACTTGCGATTTTGCATCGGGGCGTAAATACTTCATCTGCTTCCCCTCTTTGCGGAGTTGTGCCAACTCAAACAGCAGTAAGTGTGCCAATTCTAAGGGTAAAGGCATATAGTTATCTGTTTCATTGGAAGCATATCCAAACATCATCCCCTGGTCGCCAGCACCTTGTTCCATCGGATCTTCACGCACTACGCCACGGTTGATGTCCGGCGACTGTTCGTGGAGAGCGGACAAAACCCCACAACTATTGCCGTCAAACAAGTACTCACTTTTCGTGTAACCGATTTTGTTGATTACCTCTCGTGCAATCCGCTGAACGTCAATATACGTTTTTGTTTTAACTTCACCAGCAACGATTGTCTGACCGGTAGTCACCAATGTTTCGCAAGCCACTTTTGCATTCTCGTCAAAAGCGATGATGGCATCCAAGATGGCATCTGAAATTTGATCGGCAACCTTATCAGGATGCCCTTCTGATACTGATTCTGAAGTAAATAAATAACCCATAATTTAATTGTTTTATATAATTAATAAATTCTTTAGTACTAATTCTTTAGCTAATTAAAAGAGGGTAAATTTTGGCGGGGTTGCAACGGTAAAGCGTTTTAGCATTTTTTTTCTGTGGTTGCAATCAGCCAAATCTCCACACCTTTTTTCTAAGCGGAGGCAAAGATAATGCTATATTTTTAAAGTTACAAATTATGGTTAATTTTTTTTATAAGATGTCGCACCACTTCCAAATAGTAGGCATCGTACGCATAAATATTGAATTTGCAATCCAAATGAAGTGCCTGTATTATATCTACCGGCACCAACGTATAGACACAAAATTTTGTGTCCTACAATATTTATCTTACTTTTGCGTTCCTGATTTGCCCTATTTGCAACACCCCCCCTATATATGCACATAATATATAAGGAGGAAAACTTTAATTAATTAATAAATACTTATGTCCACATTCCTCCACCTATTAGCGCGCTCTCTTGTTCACAAATATGATTGTCATTTCGAGAAATTGACACTCATCTTTCCCAACAAACGTGCCGGTCTTTTTTTGGCAGCGGAACTTGCAAAACTCATATCCAAACCTGTATGGATGCCTGAAATACTGACTATTACCGATTTTATTGAGAAACATTCCAAACTCAAGAAAGTCGATGATTTGCTCTTGCTAATTAAATTATACAAGGCCTATATCGGCGTGTCGGGCAGCACCGAAAGTTTTGATGATTTTCACTATTGGGGCACGATGTTACTGCGTGATTTTGATGATATTGACAAAAATTTGGTTGATGCGAAAGCCCTCTTTTCAAATTTGACAGCTTTAAAAGAAATTGATGAACGCTTTTCCTTCCTTGACAAGGAACAAATAGAGGCTATCAAGATGTTTTGGAGTAGCTTCAATCCCGAACAACGCAGCAAAGAGCAAACCGAATTTCTCCATGTCTGGGACAAATTATACCCCACCTACCAACGCTTCCATGAAAATCTACTGAACGAAAACCTCTGCTATGAAGGCATGGGCATGAAATATTTCTACGAACACATTGAAGACTGTCAAACAGATGGACATCACATCGTCTTTGCCGGATTTAATGCCCTTAGCGTCTGTGAGCAACGAATTTTTAGTTTTTTTAGGGATAAGGGAGAGGCCACGTTCTATTGGGATTACGACATTTACTACCTCTCTGACGAACAACACGAGGCAGGACGCTTCATTCGCGAAAACCTCAACCTTTTTCCCAACGAATTAGGACCGGAGCATTTTAACAACTTCAGACACAGCGATAAACACATCGAATATATCTCTGTACCTTCCAATATCGGCCAAGCGAAATTGCTCCCTGAATTGTTGAAAAACAATATCAACCACGGTACAATGGACAGTGCCATTGTACTATGCGATGAAAGGCTGTTAGTACCGGTGGTCAGTTCCATACCGGAGGAAGTCGGGAAGATGAATATCACCATGGGCTACCCTGTACAGAATACTTCCGTTGCCGCCCTGATTTACTTGCTAATGGAATGTAAAAAACATACCAAAATTGACAATACAAGTGAAACCAAGGGACAACATGAAGGACAAAACGAACCTGACGCTATTTCAGATAGACAAAACAAAGAAAACAACAAGTTTACAAACAGTTGCAACGAAGTTTTCTATTATTACAAACCCTTGTTAGCCCTGCTAAATCACAAACTCATCAAGAATACCTGCCCCGTAGAAATCGCTCAAATTACCGAAGACATAAACAAAAACAACATCGTTTATGTGTCCGCAAAAAAGTTGGCATTTAACGACTTAACACGTTCTATTTTTGTTTTTCCCAATCCAACGCAGTCAATCCCCGATTATTTGCTATCCATATTAGGAATTTTGTCGTCGTCAGACCCAATGATAGAATCCATGGAATCCATGATACCACCTACGATAGCACCCATTGAGCAGGAACTCATTTTTACGTTGCAAAAGCAAATTCGTTCCTTGAAAAACACCTTGGAAGAAGAACGGATTACGCCCGATGACAAACTGTACATGCAGATTATACGGAAAGTGCTCAATTCCCTCCACGTACCTTTTTCAGGTGAGCCCTTAGAGGAGTTGCAACTCATGGGTCTCTTAGAAACGCGCACCTTGGACTTCAAGAACCTCATCATCCTTTCTGCTAATGAAGGCAACATCCCGAAAACAGCACAGTCCGCTTCGTTCATCCCCTACAACCTGCGCCGTGGCTTCCGTTTGCCCACACCCGATATAGGCCTTGTATAATTTAATTAGCAAGAGCAAATCATCGACTTTCTTGAGTTTGGAATGTTTCTCAATAAAATCGGTAATAGTCAGTATTTCAG
>BNXR01000079.1 GCA_025999735.1 Bacteroidia bacterium
TTAAAAACTTTAAAACACTTGAAGTTTTTATACAGGGAAAATTAAAATACAGTACAATGCGCGAAGGCGCGCAATTAAAAATGGATGATACAGATAGGAATGTTGATAGGAACAAAGAAAGTCTCTCTACCGAATATTTGGAGCAAAATTCCTTTCCAAATAAATTCAATCACGACATCATTACAGAAAAAGAATTAAAGCACGCTGTCACCGACGGTATCACTGCTATCGACATACACCAAAATCAATTAGTCACAGAAAAGAAATATTTTTCAGTAGGAAGGCACGAAAACTTTGAATCCGATACCCATCGCGATATTTTGAAAATAACCTATTTGAACAGATATTTGAACAAGCCACCCCAAATTGCTTATATCAACGGTGTTGGGCTTAAAAAAGGAGCTTTCGGCAGCAGTATAGCGCATGATTCTCATAATATTTTGGCAGTCGGTACTTCCGATAAAGACCTGATGGAGGTTATTAATGAAATCATCTGGAATAAAGGGGCATTAGCCGTAAAAACGGAAGAGGGACTTTATTCGTTGCCGCTACCGGTGGGCGGTATCATGAGTGCTCAAAATGGCTTTCAAGTGGCAAAGGACTACGAGCGTCTGAATAAATTAATTCAGGCAAGTGGTTCAACTTTGCAATCGCCCTTTATGACCTTGGCATTCATGTCCTTATTAGTAATTCCGGAAATAAAATTGGGAGAAGAGGGCTTATTTGACTATGCAAAATTTGATTTTATCCGCGATGCCCGATGAGTTACAGCAATGAATGAATAAAAATAGATAAACTACCTCAGCAACAGGAATGTATGTATGTGTGTGTATATATTGCCACGATAAGAAAAGAAGGGCTGTTTGACTATGCAAAATTTAATTTTATCCGCGCCAAGGAATGACAACAATGAATTATACCAATGAACTACAACAAAAAATAGACAAACTACCTCAGCAACCAGGCGTGTATATATACCACGATAAAGGGGGTAAAATCATTTATGTAGGGAAGGCTAAAAAATTAAAAAGCAGAGTTTTATCCTACTTTAAGAGTGGCTTTCAAAATACCAAAACAGAGGCTTTGGTTAGGCATATCGCTGATATTGAATACATTGTAGTAGATTCCGAACAAGATGCCTTTTTGTTAGAGAACAATCTCATTAAAAAGCACAAACCCCGTTACAATATTTTACTGAAAGATGATAAATCTTACCCGTGGATTAGTATTCAAAAGGAGGATTTCCCAAGAGTTCGACTTACCCGCCACTTACTCAGGGACGGAACAGAATATTTTGGTCCCTATACATCGGTTCATTTAGCCAACAAATTGATGGAGTTGATTCGTGCTTTGTATAAATTGAGGACTTGCAATTTGAAGTTAAATGAACTTTCCATTCAAAGAGGACGATTTAAAGTATGCCTTGAACATCATATAGGTAACTGTTTGGCTCCCTGCATTGGAAAGATTTCAGAGAGTGAATACAATGACTTTATCTTGCAGGTACGTAACATTCTAAAAGGGAATATTTCTACGGTCATAGAATATGTCGCACAGAAGATGGAAGAGTCAGCAGAGAATATGAAATTTGAAGTTGCGCATGAGCTAAAATTGTCCTTGGAACTTTTAAAGACCTACCGTTCAAAATCAACGATTGTCAGTTCTGGTTTAAATGACATGGACGTCTTCTCATTGATTGAAGAGGAACGATTTGTGTATGTAAATTACCTAAAAATTCATCAAGGTGCAGTTAATCAGATATATACAATAGAAATGGAAAAGAAATTGGATGAAACGAAGGAAAGTTTACTTTCTTTTGCCATTTATGAAATCCGGCAATTAGTGGAGAGTAAATCTCTTGAAATCATCGTTCCATTTATGCCGGACATAGAATTAACAGGGGTACAATATGCTGTCCCCAAGGTGGGGGATAAGCAACATTTATTGCAATTATCGGAACGGAATGCGGCCTATTATAAATTGGATAGGGAGAGGCAGCGGAGTATCAGGAAGGAAGATTCGTCCTTGAGCATATTGAAAACCATCCAAACGGAATTGAAATTGCCGGAATTGCCCTATCGGATGGAGTGTTTTGACAATTCCAATATTCAGGGTACCAATCCGGTGGCCTCGTGTGTCGTTTTTGTCAATGCAAAACCTGCCAAATCGGAATACCGCAAGTTCCATATAAAAACAGTGGTCGGTCCGGACGATTTTGCTTCCATGGAAGAAATTATTTATCGGCGTTACAAACGGATATTGGACGAAGGCTTGAAATTACCGGACCTTATCGTGATAGACGGTGGTAAGGGGCAGCTTCATGCGGCGGTGAGCAGTTTGGAAAAATTAGACTTGCACGGTAAAATTCCGATTATCGGATTGGCTAAACGGATGGAGGAAGTTTATTTTCCGGGAGATTCGGACCCGTATTTGCTGGCAAAAAATTCGATTACCCTAAAAACCCTGATGCATATTCGGGATGAGGCACACCGTTTCGGTATCACGTTTCATCGCCAGATAAGAGATAAAAAACTAACACATAGTGTTTTGAATGAAATAAAAGGTATAGGTGGAAAGACGGAAGAACAATTGATACAGCACTTTAAGTCCGTAGAGAAAATAAAATCTGCCAATTTAACCGAATTAACGTCAATTATAGGTTTAAGTAAAGCGCAGGTAGTGTATGAGTATTTTCGATATAATCAATAGTACTTTCGCTTTTATTCGTTTCGACGTTGATATGCTTCGAGTTTTTGCAGTGCTTTATCCACTGTATATTTTACCAGAACAATTTCTTTTCCCGTTCTATCTATAAAGCCACGTTTGTAATTAATACATGCTAAGATACTCCTTTTGAGGCTCTAAGTATTGACCGTATAAACAAGCACTTGCAGCAGAAACGACTATAATACCTAAATAAAAAGAAAACATGTTGAATACTCTTGTTTAACATATTATATATCCTCTCAAGGGTGGCTACGAGTTAGGACAACCCTTTTAGATAGTCGTATTCTGACTTGGGAATTGTTACCATGTCTTCCATGATACAAATTTAGTTCAATTTTAGTGATTGAAAAACAATTGGGAGTTTTTTTCCTACCAGAGTGGTTACTTGGCAAAAATATTGGCAAAATCACCAAAGCGGAAATTCTTTCACTTTGTCCCGACATTAGCCAAACAACCGTAAAGCGTTCTTTGAATGAACTGCTAAAAACAGCTTACGTTGAGAAATTGTCCCTTCCCTCTGTAAAAAATGTTTTTTCATTTCACGTGCTTGGAAATCCTGCAATTTTCACCTACTTTTGCACGCTCCGTCACATATTATTTTGATTTTATGTTTTATCGTTTCGTGTTATTCACTTTTTTTATAGCCCTGACCACATTTGCCCTTGGACAGCCCTTCCTCCACGATTCTCATATATTAAATTATCAACGCGGGGATAGACTGAATCTGCACTTAGGCTTCTCACTCGGCGTTAACTTTATGGACTATCGGGCACTCATGTCCGGTGAAAATGAGTTGCGCTCCGAATCCGGAAGCCAAGGTATAGGTTTCTTGGTAGGGTTCGTTTCTGAGTTGCGATTAAGTAACAATATGGGGCTTCGTTTTATGCCGGGAGTCGAAATGTCGTCACGGCGACTAGTGTTTTCCAATGTTCCGGATGTGGAAGGTGGTATCGTTGGCAGTCAGGTTAATCACGTTTATCTGACCCTCCCACTCATGCTGAAATACAAAGCGAAGCGTATCAATAATTACCGCCCTTTTATCACTGCCGGACCGAGTGTGAAGTACGATTTTGCAAATCATGCTCATATTGACCCTTTTAACGACATATATTTACGTACCAAAGCGATAGATACATTTTTGGAAATGGGATTGGGTTCCGATTTTTATCTACCCTATTTTAAATTTGGTGTAGAACTGCGTTTCTCTTTGGGCTTATTTGATGTCCTCAATCATGAGCCTGACCCTGAAATGCCTGGGTATGACCATTTTACTTATTCTTTGAAAAAGCTAAATGCGAGGATGTTCACGATTGTTTTCCATTTTGAATAAAATAGTTGGATATATACCTATATAATAGTATGTACCGCGAAATACAAATACGACTTTTGCCGTCAGAGGCTATACACGAGGAGGCTGTTGTTGCTGCGCTTGCAAAACAGTTGGGAGTGAATAGGGCTCGCATCAAGCATACCGAGATACTCAAACGTTCTGTTGATGCCCGACACCGACCTGTCGTTTTGAATTTATCGGTGGGCGTACACTTAGACGACATCGAGAAAAAAGAGCCTGCCTTTCTTCCTGCCTATCAAGATGTGAGCGACAAAGAACCGATTATCATTGTTGGTGCAGGACCCGCAGGGTTGTTTGCGGCCTTGCGTCTCATTGAAAAAGGCCTTCGCCCCATTATCTTGGAACGAGGGAAGTCTATTGCCGAGCGCAAAAAGGATTTACAAAACCTGTACAGTAGCAGAATCGTGAATGAAGATTCTAATTTCGGCTTTGGCGAAGGAGGCGCGGGCACTTTCTCCGACGGAAAGCTATACACACGCTCCAACAAGCGTGGAAATATTCAGCGCATCTTAGAAATATTAGTATTTCACGGTGCGAGTGAGGACATTCTGACAGATGCACATCCGCATATCGGTACGGATAAATTACCTTTTGTGATACAGCGAATACGCGAAACCATTGAAAAATACGGCGGCAATGTATTGTTTAATACGCGGGTAACGGATTTTCTGATTGCCAATAACCAAATGCAAGGCGTCGTTGCAGGCGGAAAAGAATATCGAAGTCGCGCTGTGATTCTGGCTACCGGACATTCGGCGAGGGATATTTATCGCATCCTATATAATAAGGGTATAGATTTGGAGCCGAAAGATTTTGCTGTCGGCTTGCGTTTGGAGCACCAACAGGCTGACATTGATTGTATGCAATACCATACGCAGTCGGGACGAGGGGAGTATTTACCAGCAGCGGAGTACAATTTTGTAACAAATGTGGACGGGCGGGGCGTTTACACTTTTTGTATGTGTCCCGGAGGCGTTGTAGTGCCTGCTGCAACAGGGAAGGAACAACAAGTGTTGAATGGAATGTCCTCATCCGCACGAAATACGCAGTGGTCAAACGCTGCCATTGTCACCACAGTGGGACAAGCAGAATTATACCATTATAATCGTCTAAAAACGGGGCAGACCCCGCCTCTTTTGGGAGGCATATTGTTTCAGGAGGAATTGGAGAGAAGAGCTTGGCAAGAGGGAGGAGGCAATTTAGTTGCACCTGCACAGACATTGACCGACTTTTTAGCGGGTCGATTTAGCCAAAAATTACCTTTTTCTTCCTACAAATTGGGACTAAATAGTTCGGAAATGGACAAATGGTTGCCAAATTTTGTCTCAAAACGCATTCAAAGAGGAATTTTTTCTTTCGGTGCTAAAGCCAAACAATTTATGACGGAAACAGCTCTCTTGTTGGGGGTAGAAACCCGTACTTCATCCCCTTTACGCATACCGCGAGTCGCTGATACTAAGGAACATATAAAAATTCAAGGACTGTTTCCATGTGGCGAAGGAGCCGGTTATTCTGGTGGAATAATATCATCTGCAATGGACGGTGAAGGGTGCGCAGAAGTATTTTTTTGAAAAAAAATGACCAAAAAGTAAAAAAAAGTTGCCAAATCTTTTGCACAAGTAAATAAAATATATAATTTTGCAGCCGTTAGTGAATTAGGTAATTGATTACCAACCTTTAAAAATTTTAATTTTATGAACAAAGCAGAATTAATCGACAAAATTGCAAGTAGTGCAAAATTGTCAAAAGTTGATGCGAAAAAAGCGTTGGATGCTTTCACATCCACAGTTAGTAAATCTCTGAAAAAAGGAGAGAGTGTTACACTGATCGGGTTCGGAACCTTCTCTGTTGCCCAGAGAGCTGCCAGAACCGGTAGAAATCCTCAAACGGGGAAAGCTATCCAGATCAAAGCAAAGAAAGTTGCTAAATTCAAAGCAGGTTCAGCCTTGGCTGCCAGCGTTTAATTTAACACTGCATTTGCAAGAAAAAGGCTGTCTTCGGGCAGCCTTTTTTCATTGCGCCGTGCATGAAAATTAATTTGGTGGTGTACGAGAGACGCAAGATGTTGCATCTCTACTGATTCACAGGATAGACGACCTCATAAAGCATAGCAGGTTCGGCATCGTCTTTCCCTATTTGTTGAATTTTGCGGAAAATACCCGGATATTTATACTCGACAAAGTAAAGAAAACGCCTGATAGTGGTGATTATATTTTCTGTTTTCTGAGTAGGATTAGCGCGTAAGCTAGCGTCTATGACGTAACTGACATTCCCCTTTTTTAGCGAATTAAGTAGTGCATCGGGATACACACCGTAGTCCTTTTTTTCCTCTTTGCGCACGAGGTCCAACATTTCCTGAGGGTCGAAGTGGAGAGAATATTCCTTGGGGTCTAAACCTGAAAGTTGTGCATATATCGCATCGGGGACATCGTAGGTGGTGTATATGCGGGTGTCAACTATTAATATTGCAACCATGTGTGGTTGAAGGACTAAAAGAACATTATTCGCTGTTGAGCCAACAAAATGTTGCTTATAGTTTGATGCTTGCAACGCAGAGTCTGTTAAAACAGTTGGTACGTTCCCAATCCCTTGAAACTTTCGCCCATGCGTATAAACAAATGACATGGGGGCTTTACGACAGGCGATGCCGGCATCTTTCGGGCAATTTTTAGCTGCCCACTCGCTCATTAAAAAGTAATTTACCCAATCCGGCGTGTAACCGAAATACTTATTTCCCGCCATATTCTGTCGCAATACGGGTAGTTTTTTGTTTACCTCCTCCACGGTTTGTTTGATGTTCGGAAGCAATATTAGGCCTATACAAACAACATATACCCATTGAAGCCATTGGAGGCGTTTGATTTTGAGCAGTTCGGCGAAACCGTAAAAGACAACTATCAGAATCAGTGGCATATAAATGAGTATCATCCGCCCTTGTCCCCATGAGGCATGCATGACGATGAAAGTAGCCCCAAGTAAGAACGCTACTAATAACGTTGAAAAGACGATAGCATGTTGTTCACGTATCCATGCGTAAATAAAACCAACGAGCATGAGTGCGATCAGCAATACGGAGTAGATATGTGAAGGTTCGCCTTCCGTTTTCAAGTATAGCATACCAAAGAAAGCGGACGTGTAGATTTTTAAATTGGCAAAAAAGCGT
This sequence comes from Bacteroidia bacterium, assembly GCA_025999735.1. Taxonomy (GTDB): domain Bacteria; phylum Bacteroidota; class Bacteroidia; order Bacteroidales; family Marinifilaceae; genus JAISHE01. The sequence goes on from BNXR01000079.1 coordinate 7,242, forward strand.
GTGACGATACCCCAAAAATCTTCCGTACCCAGAGCCGGATTGTAAGCATCTTTTGTGAGAAAAGAAGAAAAGGCAGCGACTACGTTTCGTGCGGTGATATCCCCCCAGCAGAAAGGTTGTATCACCTTGTTGTAGAGGATGTAAAAGATGGCAAATGAAATGATTGTAGCGATGCTCACCCACTGTTTTTTGCGAAGTACAAAATAGACTGCCGCAGCCATGATAGCAGCGTAAGCCAATGCACGTGAGAGGTAGTATAAAAAAGCAACGAAGCCGAAGAACAAGAGCTGTTTGCCTAAATTTTTGTAGTATTCCTTATTATAATTATCTATGGGCGATTTTAAGACTGCATCTTCCAATCGAAAGACGGCATAGCAGAATAGAGATATTATCATAACCACAAACATTTCCGTATATGCTTGGCTGGTAAAATACAAAATACTTGTGTTAATAGTCGTAATGAGCAGTGACGGGACAAGGATATAGGCGGCGACACGGCGACGAAACGCAAAGTAAAATAGGGTAATACCTGCGAGAGCAAATAGCAGGGACATCACTTTCACTGCCACTAAGTTTAGTCCGAAAATAGCGATAGGAATCGCCAACATCATACAATATAAAGGTGGTTTGACACCGTAATAGTAGCCGAAGAAATTTTGTGCATAATTAAATCCTGCTTGGATGTAGTCAGAATCGTCAAGTCCTTCTGAAATTTTCACATCAAACGTAAGCAATGACCCAATAGTCATGGCCACAAGACATAAAATAAGCGACCAATAGCCTTTCTTTGTTAAGAATATTTCGATACGAGCTAATAGGCTACGTTTTTCAGGTTTGCCTTTTAATTCTTTTAATTTTGGCTGGGTGCTGCTTTTGGTTGGAGTGATATTTTTTGTCTGAACGGTCTTTTTCTGCATGGTTGCTTTTTTTAAGGTTGCAAAATTAGTATTATCTGTAAAAAGAGCAATCATTTTCTTTAAAAAAAGTTACTTTTGTGGCTCATTCTAAAAAAAAAGTTACTTTTGTGGCTCACTAAACGTTTTTTTACGGAACGCCACTAACTAAACACAGACACACAGACGCACAGACACACAGACGCACAGATACACAGAGATACACGATACGCAGATACACAAATAAACGGATAATTTGTATGAACATACTCCATATAGCTTCTACTGATTTGCGGGGTGCCGGAAGTTATGTAGTTGCTCTTAATGCACTACTCAGCGCCAACGGGCATCACTCAAAATTGGTGGTCGTGTTTAAAACCTCAAAAAAACCTGATATCATCGGTTTCATTACATTCGTAAAAAACAAATTTCTACAATCCTTATTGGATAGGGCGATTCTGTGTTTTCACAGACTACAGACTTTTGTGAAGATAGGAAAAACGAATCCGGATTATTACTTTTATAATCTGGATGAGCGAAAATCCAATTTCTCGGCTGAATCAATTTTAAAAAAGCTTGACTTTACACCCGACGTCATTTTTGTGCATTGGGTGAGCAATTTTATCAATACGGCAACTATTCATAAATTACAGCAACTTACTCATGCTCGCCTATTTTGGGTGATGGTAGATAATGCTCCCATTACAGGCGGTTGCCACTATCCGTGGACGTGCAAAGGCTATGAAACAGATTGCAGTAATTGCCCTGCTCTGCTTACTCCTTCCAAAAAACAGATTGCAGCACGAAATTTTGCGTTGAAAAAGGTGCATATACCTTCACAGCTACAGATACTGACGCTTTCGTCACCTGATAAGATGCGTGCAGAGAAATGTAGTTTTTATGCGGGTCGCAAAGCGGAGGTGATTTTCCATCCTGTGAACGAAAATATTTTTTATCCTCAGCCCAAATTTCCTTCTCAGCAAGCATTATCAATCTCCTCGGATAAAAAAATAATCTTTTTTGCAGCCACGACTATTCGTGAAAAGCGCAAGGGTTATACCGAGTTGCAGGAAGCCTTAAAGATTTTTGAACAAGAAATTTTAAGGAAGGGGGAAGATTTACAAGATTATTTACTCGTGATTGCCGGTAAACAGCCTCCTGTTTATCAAGGTCATATTCCCGTAACCTATTTAGGTTATCTATCGGAACAGGCTATGGTGCAGGCGTTTAATGCCGCCACCTTGTTTGTGTGCCCCACCTTGGAAGATTCTGGTCCCGGAATCTTAGGGCAGGCTATGCTTTGCGGTACACCGACGGTCGCTTTTGCTACGGGTGCTGCTGTGGATATGATAGAAACCGGTCGTAGTGGCTATCTTGTCAACTGGGGAGAGAGTGGTGAGCTATCTGCCGGAATAAATTTTATTACTCACTTGGATGCCGAGCAATATGCGAATATGGAGAGGGCATGTAGAGAGATAGGGCTGAAGACATGCTCGTTCAAGGCGGTGGGCGATAGAATTGAGGTTTTAAACACGACCACCAATTTTGAGTGATGCCC
>BNXR01000080.1 GCA_025999735.1 Bacteroidia bacterium
GGTGGGGTTGCACCGGTTTAGTTTATGAGAATTAAACTTAGTAATCACTTGAGCTGTATGCGGTGAAAGTCGCACGTACAGTTCTTAAAGGGGAAAGCGGCGGAAACGCCGCCGACCTACTTAATTATACGAGTAAAATTTTTGGCTCTATAACGAATTGTATGGGTAAATTTTCCCCAAATGCTTATCTTTGCACTCTAAACAATTATAACAATGGAAAGCAAAGAAATATTCAACTTAGCATTAGGCATAGAACAGCCTTGGTATGTAGAGAAAGTAGAGTTTTTATCCACCTCCGAAAGTCAATAGGAATTGCATTTACATCTCAATTTTGAGAAAGGCTACCCACACTAAACGTTATAGAGCCATTTTGCGTCTCTACTATTTTTTCAATTGCCTTTGTAAATCTGCAATGATTTTCTTGCTTTTAGCAAGAGTTTTTTCTTGTTCAGCAAGAGCTTTGTCCTTTTCGGAAATGATTTCCTTACTTTCAGAAATAACTTTTTCGTGTTGAGTTTTTTCTTTTCTCAGGTCAGAAATTATCTCCTTCAAGTCCCCAAGTTCCATCCTCTTATTCAGAAGGTCATAATCCCGCTTCCATACTTCTTCGCGATTTTTGTCGTACAGCAGTTTTTCCTCCAGCGAGAGCTTGTCATAATCCAACTGTTCACGAACCTGCTTCAAGCCTTTTGCACGAAAACCGTCTTCTACCGCATCGTTTTTCAGATAGTATATCCACTCGTCTAAGGTGTCCTTTGCAAAATCATTAAAACGATTTACACTCAATATGTAATATTCGGGAAACAAATCGGCTATCGTTTTTTTGTTGAACTGATTTAGCTGCTTTTTGGTCAGAACTAATGGTTTTTGAGTGTGTATACCGATGAATTGGGTCGTGCCATGATAAATATAATCATCCCCTTTCCCTAACTCAAAGTAAATGATGTTGATAGAGTATATCTTTTTAATATCTCCAAATTTCTGTCCCTGGTGGATATGTTCCGTTGTGCTTTTACTGGTAGCGTACAACATCCTCAGGAGGAAATCATGCTCATGCTCATATTGCAATTCGATGATAATCAATTCTCCGTCAGTATCTTCTGCCAATAAATCTACACGATTTTGTTTATCTAATAGGTTCTCTTTATTGCTCTCGCTTTCCAAGATTGCATTTACTTTTATCGGACGGTAAAGCAGCTCACTCAAAAAACCTTCCAATATAGTATGGTCTGCTTTATGTCTCAGCAAACGCTTTAGAGCATAGTCAAATGAAATGACAGCCCGTTCTTTGTTGTTTATTAATCTCATAAGATTTGATTTAATGATGTAAACGCAAATGTACGCCTTATTTTTAGAAATACAAGAAAATAGGCTCTTTAATTCAAAATAGATTCCTGTAAAATAAAATATAGAGTATGTCTTGTTCTTTATCGTATTTTACCTTCATAATATTTCGTTATTTTACTTGTTTTATAAAGTGTTACGACTATATTGGGTCGCTTCTTCCTATTCTGTTCATTTTCTTCGATAAGCGATTGAAACACAACTATTTCAGATGTCTCATTATCATCTCTGCTGATTGTAAAATAACGGACATTACTGTTTCCCGATTAATACCTCGTCGCAGCATTTGTTCTTCTGCATGTTGTGAAAAAATGAAATTCATATTTTTAGTACGTAAGTTGTTTCCTCGCATGGCAGAAGTACAACCAGTATTTCAGAAAAGCAAACAAATTCACAAGAATTTTCTCTTTTGTACCTCGTTTGCCCTCTAATAAAAGGGCGTGAAAAATGATTTTTTTGCTCACGCTTGCTCCACTAAAAATCGCATGAAAAAAATAAATCGTTACTCCGACAGATTTAAAATATACAAAACAAGTAAGGTAAATATACTATTTACAAATAATTAGTATTTTTACGTGTGACATATAATTTTCTTTTTTTGTATTTTTTTTTGTATGATGCAAAAATAAATATCACAAAATAGTGCATTTTCTATTTTTTTATTTTAATTTTGCCACCGATTTTTATTAACAACGCTGTTAAATAAACTGTTAGAAATAGCAAAAATATGGTTGAAAACAAACGAAACGCTGTTAGTAACGATAAATAACGCTTGTAGAAACAAAAAAACGCTCTATAATGAAAAAACAATTTATTCTATTCACCTTGTTGGGCACGATGTTGAGTACAATGTTGGGTTTGATAGCTGTGGGAACCATCCTCACATCTTGTGAGGATGAAGATTGGGATCCCACTTGGGCAATGCCCCTTGTAAAAGACCAAACGTATCTGATTTCCGAATTTTTACCTGCTGATATGCCTACTGCCGAGAGTCTTAATGATTCAATAACGTACAAATGGAATCAATTTAAAACTGCTAATGATCCTGCAGTTGTAGATTCTACAGCTTATACGTTTTTGACCGATACGGCCTCAGGATATGTGGACTTATCAGGTACTACTCCTAAACTTAACGACGAAACAAAAGGATTGATTAGTAATCCGGCTACTGTCACACAGATAGATGGTTTTCTGAAAGATTATAAAGATCCAACAGTTCCTGCTGGCGGTGGCGGAGGTGGTAGTGCTGTTAGTTCATTATTGGACGAACTGAAAGACCCTTCAAAAGTCATTAGCAATGCTGGAAACTTAATTACAGCCATGGGAGGCGATTCGGGAGATACTGATGAATTTAAGCCCGCCGATTTGGATAAACAAATAGATTCGCTTTTAGCGGCTGCTATGTTGGATACGATGGACCTTGATTTGAAAAGTCTCATAAAAGAGGGCGAATCACCCAATTTGTTGGAAATAGGTTTGGGACTCAAAGGAGATCAATTGCCTTTCATCGTGAAAGTGCGTATAAATTTTGTCGGTGATAATGGCTACAGTAAGCCATTGTTCAATTTCGAGCTGAAAAGTGCTGCTCAACAAGAAACAACACCACCGTTTACTAAAGATGAAATAGCCAAAATAATAAAGGATACAAAAGGTGTGGAAGTGAAGGTGGAATGTAGCAGAAATCCCGGAGACGATGCGTTTGAGATACTCAAAAAGTTACAAACTGCTGGCATTATAATAAGTTTGCGCGTAAGGGTACAAGCTAAAATGGGTTCCGTTATGTAAACATACAAAGTGGACATGAAAGAACTATGCAAGAGAACTGAATGAAACATATAAAGTGGACATGAATAATCTAAGCACTGAAATGAGAATTACCTTAAAAATAGCGTTTTTTTTGCTGACACTGTTCATCGCAGCAACTGCTCAAGCGCAACTAAATCCTACTATGTACCATATGAAAGACTTGCCGGTGAACAATCAGCTCAACCCTGCCTTTCAACCTCTTAATGGGAGCATATACATCGGTTTTCCTGCCCTTTCGTCCCTTTCGTTCAATGCCATGCTGATGGGAGAAGGAGTTTCGGTAGGAAACATCATGGATCAAAAATTTAAAGCCATGGTGACCGGAAAAGGCGATTTCGCCGGTGGCGGCTTTGGGCTTGATTACAGTCCTCTAAACTTTGGCTTTATGGTCAAAGATATGTATTTTACTTTCGATGCCAAGATGAAGGTTAATATCGAAGGACGTGTGCCTAAAGACTTGCAAGAGTTGATATGGTTCGGTAATGGCAATGCTGGAACTCAATCTGGACATATAAAAACCTTAGGGAAAGAACTCGAACTTGCAGGGCTGGGCGTTGATGCTACTGCTTATGCCGAAATTGCCTTGGGCTTTTCAAAATCGCTCTTAGCGAATAAGCAGTTGATATTGGGAGGAAAAATCAAATACTTGCAAGGTATTGCTAATGTATCGTTTGGATTAGACGAGGGTTCATTTATTAAAACGGATGAAAATACGTATGAAATCAGTGCTCTGCTGAAGCCCAAAATTTCTGCGGGAGGTGCTTTGAGTCTTGGAATGAAAGATAAAGCCAGTGTTCCTTTTGACAGTATTATGAACTCGCTAACGGATGCGATGAATAATATAGGTATCTCTACGGGTAGCAGGGGAGTAGGATTTGACCTTGGTGGTAGCTGGTATTTGCCTTGGGTAGGAAATGGAAGGAAGTTGAACGTTTCAGCCAGTGTCCTCAATCTCGGATTTATTAATTGGCAGGGTACAACAGTGGAAGCGAGTGAAAATAATAAGCCACTTACGTTTGACGGTATTTCAATGGATGGCGGCTCAGATTTTGCCACAGGCTTGATGGATTCTATTCAGGTCAATACCAAAGTAACGTTGAAGACCGCAGGCGAGCGTGTATGGCTAAGTCCAACCCTGTATGTGGGTGCTAACTACGAACTGTTTAAATACTTGAATGTGGGTGCTTTGTTTGGATATCAATTCTCAAAATCCGGCGGGACCCCCTTATATTCTGTATCGCTTAATACACAAAAGTTTATGGTAAATGCCAGTCTTTCGTACAGCTACTACAATGGTAACAACAACGTAGGCTTGGGTTTGCTCCTTGGTAAAAAATATTTTCAGTACCACCTTATTGCAGACAATTTGTTAGCAGCAGTGGACTTTAAGAATGCGCAGAATGTAAACATCCGATTGGGCTTGGGTTTGTTGTTTGGCAAAAGCGAGGAAAAACGCAGAGGAAAGGATGGCGAAAAGGAAAGAAAAGGATGGGGATGGAATAACGGCGGGGAAACGGATTTAAGGGAAGTGGAAGCAGCCACAGCGCCCGCAAAGACACCGGCCGCAGAAGAAGAGATACCGGCAGTTATTGAAGAAGTAGCAGTGGAAGAGGTGGTGGCAGAAGTGGTAGAAGATGCTGTCGTTGAATTGCCTGAAGAACCTTCCGATATTGAGACTATAGATGAGGCAACAGAGTTGCCGGGGGAAGAAGTTTTGGTGGTGGACGAACGAATTAGGCTGGGGGAAGAACCTCATTTTTACATCATTGCAGGCAGTTATAAAAATAGAGGCTATGCTTCGAATGCCATGCAAAAATTTGTGCGCGATGGTTTTTCAGATGCTCGGCTACTGCTCGACAATGATAATGGTCTGTATCGCGTCTGCGTGATGTCGCTTTATACTATCGAAGAGGCAAGGCAGAGAGTGGCTGCGTTGAAAAGAAGTAGTCATTTATACAAGGATTTTTGGATATTAAAGAAATAACCACCTAAATTAAACCATAATAAACACGATATTAACACTATAAAAAAGAAAGAAATGAAAACAGTTACATTAAATCGTTTTTCGCTTGTTGCAGTGATGTTAGTCTGCACAGGCATTGTCAATGCTCAAAACTCTTGGTGGTCAATTGGTTCGCCCCGGGACACTGATGTAAAGGCTACTCTTAGTGCAGACCAGAAGACTCTTACCATTAGTGGAAAAGGGAAAATGCAAGAATTTGTAGGCGGTGCAAATTCTCTACCTTGGAATGATCACCGTACTACGATTACGACTGTGACTATTGAAAATGGTGTTGAAAACATTGTAGCTCACGCTTTTTCCGGTAGCAGTGCCCTTACAACGGTGAACATTCCGAATAGTGTAAAAAGTATCGGTGATTATGCTTTTTCAGGTTGTAGTTCACTTTCTTCCGTGAACATTCCCAATAGTGTAGTATCCATTGATACGGCTGCTTTTTTCGGTTGCAAATCTCTGACTTCTGTGATGCTCCCTGCACGGCTCAAAAATATAGCGAGTAGTGTATTTGCATATAGTGGACTGACTTCTATTACCATTCCGGAAAAGGTGATAAACATTGAAGATTTTGCCTTTCAAAATTGTAAAGGTCTTAATTTCGTTTTTAATTTGAGTTCTAAGCCGCAAGTTTTGACACCCCAAGCATTTGATAATCTGGCTTTAAAAAAGATTACACTTTACGTTGCCGATACATCAGTTTACAATCGTGCCGCTATATGGAAGGATTTTTCTGTTGTAGTGATTGACGGGCTGAAGGAGAGTGATTTAAAATTTGAAGAAGTGATTGCCGACCAAGGTGACCAATCTGGGCTGAAGGAATTGAAAAGAATAGCGGAAGTGTCGGATAATTCCGCTACCGAAGGGACACGTTGCCATATTATTGGTGGCAGTTTCAGAATTAGCGCGAATGCGATGGCTTTTGTGGAAGAATGTATATTGGGAGGTTTTCCTGAAGCGAAAATTATCTTTGCCAGCGATAAAGAATTGTACCGTGTCTCTTTGAAGTCATTTGATAATCTCGGAGACGCCATAGGCATGCTGATAGAGGTGAAAAGAGATAAACCCGAAAACAAAGAATTTTGGTTGTTAGTGAAATAAACTGATTATGAGGATATTATTTGTTATTACAATCATATTAGTATCATGCGCTCTGTTCGCTAATTGTGGGAGTAAGAAAAAAATAGCAACGCATGGAGGTGATGATGAGATTTCTGGCGAGGTAGTAACGGATTCCGTTCCATCCCTTCCTGCCATTGATACCACAGGTATAGGGAACGAAGAAGGAGAAAAAATGGCAGAAGTTGGTAATCTGTGGGAAGACGAGTCAATAGCAGAAGAAGGACTAATAGAAAAAGGAATAGTAGAAAAAGCCGCGCACACGCAGAATCAAGACAATGAATTTGCTGCTTGGGAGGATGTAAAAGGTCATCCGCATATCTTATTTGTTGACGAACGCAAAGCGACAGTGAGTTCTACTCCGTTTCATCTTATTGGAGGCAGTTTCAAAAAGAGGTCATACGCAGACAAACTGCTGAAAAAATATATAAAAGACGGCTATACGGATGCGAAATTAATTATTGAACAGGATAGAGGTCTGTATCGGGTCTCTCTGATGTCACTCGAAACTGTCGAAGATGCTCACGAAATCATGTCTGGTATCATAAGTAGCGATCCCGATTACGATGATTTTTGGATTTTAGTGAAATAAATTGTTTGAACCACGATTTTCACAAGATTTACAAGATTAGCAGGATAAAAAGTCCGTTAGGACTTGCATATCAATAGAAAACGAATCATCCCCCCGCACACCAAAAACCTCGTAGAGGTTTCACGTTGGAAAGCACTGTGTATCCCCTAACGGGGAAAGGTGTAGTAGATATCATTGTTTCTATTGACATGAATGCCCTACGGGCAATGCGGCGCATCAAAAATACCTATATGTAGGGATTTTTCCTGTCGCATAATTGTATTACCTTTGCCGTATGGGAAAAGATTTTTTAGGATTATCGGATATTCCCACCGGGAATGTTGGCGTTATAGTTAAAGTATATGGTCACGGAAGTTTCCGAAACCGCATTATTGAAATGGGGTTTGTGAAGGGCGAACGGGTGACTGTTATCAAAAATGCACCCTTACGGGACCCCATAGAATATAAAGTGATGGACTGCCATGTTGCTTTGCGTCGCAGTGAGGCAGAGCTAATTGAGGTGGTTGATGTAACTGACGGGCAGCAGACTCCGACTGATATACGAGACACCCACTACAACGGGACATTTTTAGATGAAGCGGTACAAGGTATTATCCAAGAGAAAAAAAGGACAGTGAATGTTGCTTTGGTGGGTAATCCGAACTGTGGCAAAACTTCTTTTTTCAATCGTGCTGCGAACATGCGGGAGAAAGTGGGAAACTACGGTGGTGTGACTGTGGATGCCAAAAAAGCGACTTTCAAATACAAAGAATATACCATTAATCTTTTCGACCTCCCCGGTACATATTCCATTACCGAATATACGCCTGAAGAGTTGTATGTACGCAAGCACATTGCGGAAGACCACCCCGATGTGGTGCTCAATGTGGTGGATAGCACAAATTTGGAGCGTAATCTTTACCTGACCACCCAGCTCATAGATATGAATATCAAGGTGGTGATGGCTTTGAATATGTATGATGAACTGCGGACTCAGGGTGCTACTTTGGATGAGCAGTATTTGGGGCAATTATTAGGTTTCCCGATTGTCCCGACTACTGCCAGTAGTGGAGCCGGTATTAATGATGTCTTAGACAAGGTGATAGAGGTCTTTGAAGATAAATCTGAGCTTAGTCGGCATATCCACATCAATTATGGCGCAGACATTGAGAATGCTATCAGCAAAGTGAAGGAAACCATTGCTGTAAATAAAATACTTACCGACAAATTTGCCCCACGTTACCTTTCGATAAAAACCTTGGAATCGGATGAAATAATAAACGATATTCTAACGACAGCACCCAATTACGATGAAATTGAAGCGACAACTCAAAAGTGCGTTCAGGACTTATCGAAGGCGTACAAAGAGGACGTTCGCTTGGTGATTACCAATGCAAAATACGGTTTTATAAAGGGTGCTTTGAAGGAAACATTCAAGGAAGGGGAAAAAGATAAAAGGCAGTTATCCAATGCGATAGATACTGTTCTGACCCACCATTGGTTTGGCTTTCCGGTGTTATTATTTTTTGTGTGGGTGGTTTTTCAGTCCACTTTCACTTTGGGGAATTGGCCTATGAAGTGGATAGAGAGCGGTGTGGCGCATTTGGGAACTTGGATATCAGCGGTGATGGCAGCCGGTCCACTTACAGATTTGCTCGTTGATGGTGTCATTGCCGGTGTGGGTGGGGTATTGGTTTTTTTGCCGAACATTTTGATATTGTTTTTTTTCATTTCACTGATGGAGGATACCGGTTACATGGCACGGGCAGCTTTTCTGATGGACAAGATGATGCATAAAATCGGGTTACACGGCAAGTCGTTTATCCCGCTTTGGATTGGCTTTGGTTGCAATGTACCGGCAGTCATGGCGACACGCACGTTGGAAAGTCGGCGCGATAGGCTGCTCACGATGTTGATAGTGCCTTTTATGTCTTGCAGTGCGCGCCTGCCGGTGTATGTTCTGTTAGTGTCGGCTTTTTTTGTAGGTAATCAGGGCTTGGTATTGTTTTCTATCTATCTGATAGGCATACTGTCAGGCATTGTGACAGCTTTATTGCTGAAGCACATTTGTTTTCCGAAGGTATCAACCCCTTTTGTGATGGAATTGCCTCCCTACCGCATGCCGACGATGCGCAACACGCTGACGCACGTGTGGGAAAAAGGAGCGCAGTATATCAAGAAAATGGGAACGATTATTTTGCTGTCATCGGTACTTATTTGGGTATTGGGATATTTTCCGAGAGACGCAGTATATACAAATGTAGAGACAGGACATGTCCGACAAGAACAGACCCAAACAAGGATGGAAAATTCGTATATCGGCAGGATAGGCAAGGCGATAGAGCCTGTGATACAGCCACTTGGTTTCGATTGGAAGATGGGAGTGAGTATTGTGACCGGTATGGCGGCTAAAGAATTAGTGGTCAGTACGATGGGAGTTTTGTATAATGAAAATGAGGGTGTAGGTGCAGGTGTCGATGTAGGTGCAAATGCAGGTACAAGTGTTGATGCAAGTGTCGATGTAGGTGTGGGTACAAATGTTAATGCAGGTAAAAACATATCAGAAGCAGAGGTTTCAAAATTGGTATTTGGAATCAAACAAGAGCGTAATGGTGCGGGGCAAGCAACATTTACACCCTTAGTAGCATACGGGTTTATGCTTTTCGTATTACTGTATTTCCCATGTGTGGCGGTGATTGCAGCTATTAATAAGGAAGCAGGCTGGGGATGGGCACTTTTTACTGTTTTCTACACCACAGCCTTGGCATGGCTCGTGGCCTTCTGTGTGTACCAAGTGGGACGGTTATTGCTTTGATGTCATGTAAAAAATCATGC
>BNXR01000081.1 GCA_025999735.1 Bacteroidia bacterium
ACAAGAAAAATAGAAATATAACCAATAACAAAACCCCATGAACCCATACAAGTTCTTAGTAATCATCCTCATCTTCGCCTTATCCGCCTGTGCGGACAACAAAAAAGGCGATGCAGAAGCCGTGCAATCGGTGAAAACCGCCTTGCCGGACATCGAAAACAAAGTGACCGTCATGCCATTAGCTCTTACGGAGTTTAGTCACGAACTAATCAGTAACGGAAAGCTATCTGCCAAGCAGGTTGCTAACTTGTATTTCGAATCAACAGAACCGATTGCAGCCATTTACGTGAAAAACGGCGACCGTGTGAACAAAGGAGCGAAAATCGCCGAACTGTTCGCCTTCCGCCTAAATAATAGGGTGGCACAGGCTAAAGATGCCTTTGATAAGGCTAAATTGGAGTTGCAGGACGTTTTAATCGGACAGGGATTTGCCTTAGAAGGCGATACCTCAAAGACACCGCCAAAAATCATGCGCTTGGCACGCACAAAAAGTGGCTATGACCAAGCATTAGCGCAATATGAAATGGCTTTGTACGAAGAAAAAAATGCCGTGTTGAAAGCTCCCTTCGATGGTGTTGTCGCTAACCTATTTGCAAAGCCCTTTAACAAAGCCTCTGTGTCGGACATCTTCTGTACCATTATCGACTCGCGTCGTTTGGAGGCCTCTTTCTCTGTCTTGGAAAGCGAACTGCCACTGCTTCATGTGGGCGATAAAGTGATTGTAACGCCTTTTATCGTGACGAACGAAGCAGCAGAAGGACATATTTCGGAAATCAATCCCTTTGTTGATGCCAAGGGAATGGTGCAAGTGAAAGCCACTGTTTCCAATTCCGACAAACTCTTTGAGGGCATGAATGTGAGGGTCAGCATCCAACGTGTGGTGGGCAAACAATTAGTGATACCTAAGGAAGCCTTAGTGCTACGCTCCGGGAAACAAGTGGTCTTTACGCTGGACAAAGGAAAAGCAATGTGGAATTATGTGCATACAGGATTGGAAAATGCAGGATACTACACGGTTGTGGACGGTTTGAAAGAGGGGGATATGGTCATTACGGGCGGAAATATCAATCTGGCACATGAAGCACCGGTAAGGGTGGTAGAGGCAACGGAGAAAAACGTCCCTCTACAATAAAAATGCAAATATAAATCAAAATACGATGCTCAAATTCCTATTACAACGTCCTATAGCGGTATTGATGGCTTTTGCAGCCTGCTTTATCATCGGATTGGTAACCTATTCTACCCTTCCGGTGTCGCTGTTACCGGACATTGCTATTCCGGAAATTACCGTACAGGTGTCGGGACAGAATATGTCGGCGCGGGAGTTAGAAAACACGGTCATAAAGCCTATTCGTCAGCAACTTATGCAAGTCACACGGCGAAGGGATATTCAGACGGAATCGCGGGACGGTGCGGGAATTGTGCGCTTGAGCTTTGAATTTGGCACGAATACCGACCTTGCTTTTATTGAAGTAAACGAAAAGATTGATGCCGCCATGAACGCCCTGCCCCGCGATGTGGAACGTCCGCGTGTCATCAAATCCAGTGCAGCAGACATTCCCGTTTTTTACCTTAATTTGACACTTAAAATAGATGATAATGTACCGAAGGGCGGGCAAACCCCGCCCCTACGGGATGAAAATGCACCGAAGGGCGGGCAAACCCCGCCCCTACGGGATGAAAATACATCTGTTAATCAAACAAATAGGAATGTACCGAACAATCAGATAACTACCCTGTCGGAACGGGAAGACCCCGCCTTTTTGGAACTCTGCGAATTTGCCGAAACGGTCATCAAGCGGCGCATTGAGCAATTGCCCGAAGTGGTGATGGTTGATATTACAGGCTTGGTCGGGCAACGATTGCAGATTGTGCCGGACAAGAACCTAACGGAAACAGCCGGTATCACGCTGACCGAGTTAGAGAATGCCCTCATTGCCAATAATATCGAGCCGGGAAGCATGACCGTGCGCGACGGATATTATGAGTATAATATCAAGTTCTCGGCTCTACTCCGCACGCTGCAAGATGTGGAGAACATCTATCTCAACAAAAACGGTCGCCTATTTCAATTGAAAGACTTGGCAACCGTTTCCATCGTTCCCGTGAAAGAGACCGGCGTTTCGCTGGCAAACGGCAAGCGGGCAGTCACACTGGCTGTCATTAAGCAATCGGACGAGAACATGGAGGACATGAAAGTCGCCTTGCAAGGGGTGACGGATTATTTCGCTTCCCTCTATCCGAATATTGATTTCAGCATTTCACGCAACCAAACGGAGCTGTTAGATTACACGATTTCCAACCTCCAGCAAAACCTTTCCCTTGGATTTATCTTTATTTGCATTGTGGCGATACTTTTCTTGGGCGATGTGAAAAGCCCTACGGTGATTGGAATTAGCATGGTGGTGAGCATTGTGACGACCTTCCTCTTTTTCTATATCTTTAAGATGTCCTTGAACATTATTTCTCTATCGGGCTTGATTTTGGCTTTGGGAATGATGATTGACAGTGCCATTATCGTGACGGAAAACATCGCACAGTACCGCACTATGGGCTATTCCTTAGAGGATGCCTGCGACAAAGGGACAACGGAAGTCATCACGCCGATGCTGAGTTCTACTTTTACGACCATTGCCGTTTTTGTGCCCCTTGTGTTTATGAGCGGGATTGCAGGGGCTATTTTCTATGACCAGGCGTTTTCAGTGACGGTGGGGCTTATTGTTTCGTATTTTACGGGCATCATGCTGCTACCGGTGCTTTACAAATTGGTGTATAGCTCCCGAAAGAAATTGTCTGCGCCAGGATTTGCAGGATTAGAGGATGAACAGGATAGGAAAATGTCTGAACCATTGACTATAAGGGGTAGCGGATTTCGCAAAATATTTAACTTAAAACTCAACAACCCTATTAAGGAGCACACTTTAGACCGTTTCTATGATAGCGGTGTTGATTTTACGTTCAGGCATAAAAGAGTAAACTTGCTTGTTATGTTGATTTCGGTACCACTCTGCGTATTCCTGTTTTATAAAATCCCTGCAAGTCGGATGCCTGCGATTGACCAGAACGAGCTAATAGCACGGGTTGAATGGAACGAAAACATCCATATTGACGAAAATCGGATGCGCGTGGATAGCCTCTTTCACTACACCCTCCCCTTTGTCACGGAATATACGGCCTACGCGGGGCAACAGCAGTACATCCTGAATCGGGAACGCGAACTGTCCGTCTCCGAAGCAGAGCTTTATTTCAAAACCGCTAAGACTACGGATATACTGCCTTTACAGGACAAGATTAGCGGATGGCTGCAACTGCATTATCCTTCCGCCGTCTTTTCGTTTGCACCGCCGGAAACGGTGTTTGAGAAACTATTTGTTACCGGTGAGGCGGATATTGTCGCCGAACTATACGCCCGCAACAAGGTCGAAGCACCCCTGCCTGCCGACATCCACCGCTTGGAGCAAGACATTCAGGCAGCAACCGGACTCGCACCGGTAGGCGTAACATTCGATAACCAACTGAATATTAGCATCGACCAACAGAAATTACTCTTGTATAATATCGACTACAACGAGGTACATCGCGTACTGAAAACGGCTTTCAAAGATAACGAGGTGACCACTTTGCGCTCCTACCAGCAGTACCTGCCCATTGCGATTGCCGGCACGGAACAGTCCATACATGGAATTATGCGCAACACCTTGCTCCGCACCATTCCCGATAAAGACGGTCAGTCCCAAACTATCCCCTTGCAATCCGTCGTAAGAATTACCCCCGATGAGGATTTGAAAACCATCACATCGGGGAAAAACGGGGAGTACATCCCTTTCCGCTTCTACGATGTCCGAAATGCAGAGAAACTGATGACGGAGGTGAAAGGGAGTGTCCGCCAAACGTCCCTTTCGCAATCAGGGCGGGAACTGTGGGACGTTGATTTTTCGGGTAGCTTCTTTTCCAACCGACAGATGTTGAATGAATTGGTAATCATCCTGTTGGTATCCGTTTTGCTGATGTATTTCATTCTTGCAGCACAATTTGAGAGCCTTGTACAACCACTGATTGTCTTGCTTGAAATCCCGATAGACGTTGCTGCTGCCCTATTTGTGCTGTGGATATGCGGTCACACGTTAAACTTGATGAGTGCCATTGGAATAGTGGTGACCTGCGGTATCATCATCAATGATTCCATCCTCAAACTGGATGCCATCAACGAACTGCGTAAAGCGGGTACTCCCCTTTTGGAAGCTATCCATCAGGCTGGTCGCCGTCGTCTGCGTCCCATCATCATGACATCCTTAACAACGATTTTAGCCATGGTACCTCTGCTCTTTTCATCTGATATGGGTAGTGAACTACAAAAGCCGCTTTCCATAGCTATGATTTCAGCCATGCTCATCGGCACCGCCGTCAGTCTATTCATTATCCCGCTGGTGTATTGGTTTATATATAGGAAAAGTGCCTGAATTGAAAATTTAGGAATGTAGAAATGTAGGAATGTAGAAATTGACGTAGCGTATGCTGAGATAGCAAGGGAAAATGTCTGAATTGACGCAGCGTATCGAAGGCAGAGCCGAACCTTGTTCGGGTATGCTGAGATAGCAAGGAAAAAGCCGCAAGGCAATCAGGATTAGAGGATTAAAGGATGAACAGGATAAAAAATAATAGGAATACACCATTTGTACGTAGGGCGTTACCCTACGCTAATGATGACGCGCTTTCAGGGCTTACAGGGATAGTCCCGCAGGGACGACACCTTATTAACCGTAGGCTTCAGCCTACGGACAAGCAACCACCCCGCCCGAGCAAGTCCCGCAGGGACGGCACTTGTTGTGCCGTTTGCGAAAATAGCACCTGAAAAAATAATTAACCCAAATAGCAAACAGATGAAACATGAGCCATTTTATTCTATATTAGCCATCTTAATTATTCATTTTACATCCCCAATCTCTGCGCAGCAGCCGATAGTGCTCACCTTGGAGCAGACTATCAACATTGCTGCCGACAGCTCTCTGGAGGCTTTTCGCAGTAAAAATATGTATTTGGCTGATTATTGGCAGTTTCGTACCTATAAGGCGGAACGGCTGCCCAGCTTGGCACTCAACCTTTTTCCTGCCGAATACGACCGCGAAATTGTACGTCGTTATGATTCGGGCGATGACAGGGACGTTTACCGCGAACAGCAGTCTTTCTACTCGGCGGGGAACTTAGAAGTAAAACAGAATTTTGATTTAACGGGCGGTAGTTTTTTTGTGAACTCCAACCTTGGATATATGCGAAGTTTTGGTGCGAACACATATACCCAATTTACCTCTGTCCCTGTCCGTATTGGCTATCAGCAAAGTTTGTTAGGATACAATCCATTCAAATGGCAAAAGAAAATTGAACCCCTCAAATTTGAAAAAGCAAAAAAACAATTCCTCTACAACATAGAGCAGGTAAGCGAGCAGGCAACCACCGCCTTTTTTGAATTGGCAACGGCACAGTCAGCCTTCGATTTGGCAAAAGAAAACCTTGCCTCTACTGACACCTTGTACCGTATCGGCGAGCAGCGACAACGAATTGCTTCCATCACTCAGGCCGACTTATTGACCTTAAAATTAGATGCCGTCAATGCCCGCAACACCTTACAGAATGCGGAAATCGCACTGAAACGGGCGATGTTCAGTTTGGCATCCTACCTGAATTTTGATAAAAATACGGAAATACAACTCAGACTACCCGAACGTCCCCGTGACATGGTGATTTCCGTCGAACAAGCCACATCCTTTGCGCGGGAAAATAACCCTGTATTTTTAGACCTTCAACGACAAATTTTGGAAGGTGAACAACAAGTGGACAAGACACGAAAAGAATCCCTGTTTAACGCTACATTGAATGCAAGCATTGGCTTCAATCAGGTGGCAAACACATTCAAAGAGGTTTATCAAAACCCCATGCAGCAAGATGTCGTTGCGTTTTCAATTTCCATCCCGATTGTGGATTGGGGGGTACGCAAAGGAAAATACAATATTGCCCAAAATTCCTTGAACGTGACCCGCATTTCTGCCCGACAGAATGAATTAAGCATCGAAGAGGATGTCATCATGACTATCGGTGATTTCAATGTGCAGCAAAATCTAATTAGCAGTGCCGAGGAAGCGCAGAAACTGTCACAGATGGCATACTCCGAAACAAAACAGCGTTTCATTATCGGCAAAGCAGACATCAACAGCCTGACGCTCGCCTTTCAACGTCAGCAGCAAGCGCAAAATAATTATATTCAGGCGTTAAAGAACTACTGGCTAAGCTATTATAAAATTCGCAAGCTGACCTTGTATGACTTTGAAAAAGACCTCCCTCTGTCAAATTTGTTTGACTACAAACACGGAATGTGAAATGGAACGAAAACCCCACATATCTTCTTTTACCGCCATTGTAACATTCATTTGCTTGGCTATTGTGGGGATTGTCCTCATCCCACTACTTCCTGTCAAGCTGTCACCCTCGTACACCCTACCGGAACTAACCGTATATTACAATATGCCTGACCATTCGGCGCGTGTGATTGAAATGGAAGTTACTTCGCGCCTCGAAGCCATGTTAGCACGTATCAAAGGGATTAAAGCAATCAGATCTACCTCCAGAAATGGTAGGGGCACCGTCACTATCACATTTGACAAACACACCAATATCGATGCCGCTCGTTTTGAAGCCTCTACGATTATCCGTCAAACATGGCCAAGCCTGCCCGATAAACTGAGCTACCCATTCTTGGAAATGCTCCGTCCGGATGAGAATGAATCGCGGCCGTTCATTACTTACACACTCAATGCAGCAGCTACACCCATTTTTATACAACAATTTGCCGAAAACCAAATTAAACCACGATTAGTAAGCATTCCGGGAATTTATCGAATCGATGTATCCGGTGCTACACCCATGGAATGGCGATTAGAATACGATAATAGACAATTGTCGACATTGGGAATTACCATCCAAGACATACAACAAGCTATTAACCTGCATTATAACAAAGAATTTCTGGGTATCGCAAACCTCAAAGAAGGGGAAGACGAATGGATACGCTTATCGCTTGTTCCCGGTACTGATAGGAGGACAGACAGAAATACAGGCACCAATGCAGGCAAAAATATATTTGAGCCGGCTGCTATTTCTGTGCTCACGAAAGAAAATCAAGTAATTCGCTTAGACAAGCTACTGAAAGTAACACGACAGGAAGAAGAACCTCGCTCATACTACCGCATCAACGGTTTAAATTCCATCTACTTGTCCATTCGAGCGGACGAAACCGCCAACCAATTGCAATTGGCACAAAAGATAAAAGAGGAAATGGAGCATATCAAAGCCTTGCTTCCTGCCGGATATGAGATGCATGTAGGATACGATGCCACCGGATATATTCAGGATGAGCTGAACAAAATATACATCCGCACCGCCCTGACCGTCCTTATCCTATTGCTTTTCGTGTGGATGATTACGAGGAATTTCCGCTATCTACTCCTGATTGTCATTAGCCTGAGCGTTAATCTCTGTATTGCTGCCATTCTGTATTACTTGCTTGGCTTGGAAATGCAACTTTATTCATTGGCAGGAGTCACGATTTCACTCAGTCTGATGATTGACAATACCATTGTGATGACGGAGCACATCAAGCGACATCGCAATCGGAATGCTTTCTTGCCCATTTTGGCTGCTACGGCAACAACTATCGGGGCTTTGTCGGTTATCTTTTTCTTAGATGAAAAAATACGTCTAAGCCTACAGGACTTTACAGCCGTAGTGATTATCAATCTGGCTGTTTCACTCTTTATCGCCCTTTTTTTCGTACCGGCACTGATTGACAGAATGAAATTGTTTACAACGCACCTCCTTAAAAAATCCGAATCTCCGAACACATTACACGGTTCACAAATCAGGACAACACAGCAGCACCTCTTACAGCGTTTTGGTCGTTGGGTACGGAATTTTAGACGTCGTTTCCCGATATATTTTTCCCGTTATTATGCTTGGCAAATTAATTTTATATACCGATGGAAAAAGTCCTTCTGTACTTTGCTGATATTGGCGTTTGGGCTACCTGTTTTTATGCTTTCAGACTTTATCGAGCAACATACTTCCGACACCACCTACAAGGAATACGTAAAACCGATACTGGAAAAGGCATTAGGGGGTACACTCCGGCTTTTTGTGCAGGATGTGTATAATGGCAGTTATTTTACCGACCGCCAAGAAATAATATTGACTACCACTGCTTCCATGCCTAACGGCACTACTTTAAACCAAATGAACAACCTCATCAGTCGCATGGAAACCTATTTGAGCACCTATAAAGAAATCCGACAGTTCCAAACCAGTATCTACAACGCCCGACAAGCACGCATTGAAATCTTTTTCACCAAAGAAAAAGAACATAGCGGTTTCCCTTATACCTTAAAAAATAAAATAGTAGGTAAAGCCCTGGAATTAGGGGGTGGAAGTTGGGGGGTATATGGATTGCCGGCAGATCGAGGATTTAGCAACGATGTACGCGAAAGTGCCGGCAACTACCGCATCGAAATGTTAGGTTATAACTACGACGAACTGTACGAATGGGCTGAACAACTGCGAGGTACACTGCTTACCTACCCGCGCATCAAGGAAGTGCTCATCAATTCGGAATATTCATGGTTTAAAGATGATTACCAAGAGTTCTATTTCAAGCTCAATAAAGCCCGTATGGCACAGGAGAATATCCGTCCTCAGGAATTGTTTGCGTCCATCCATCCTATATTCGGCAAAGACATGAATGTGGGTAGTATCGTGGTGGATAATGAATTAGAAAAGCTAAAACTAAACTCCCGTCAGGCAAAGGATTATGACATTTGGAGCGTTCAATACGTCCCTCAAACTATCAACGACGTACCCTACAAGTTGTCAGAATTAGCGACCATCGAAAAAGGGCAAATACCACAAGAAGTCAGGAAATTCAACCAACAATACCGTCTGTGCCTACAATACGAGTATATCGGTGCTTCCAAACAGGGCGAAAAGATACAAGAGCAAATCCTCAAAGATTTTAACGCTACAGTGCCTATGGGCTACAGTGCCAAGTCGGAGAGTTTCTCGTGGCGATGGGGTAAGGAATTCAATAACCAATATTTGCTGTTAGGACTAATCATTGTCATCATCTTTTTTACTACCGCCATACTGTTCAATTCTTTAAGGCAACCGTTGGCCGTGATTTTCGTCATTCCCATTTCGTATATAGGTGTATTTCTTACGTTTTACTGGTTTCGTCTAAACTTCGACCAAGGAGGATTTGCGTCCTTAATACTCCTATGCGGTATCACGGTGAACGCCAGCATTTACATTCTAAACGAATACAATAAAATCCGCCAACAGAAGCCGCTATTATCCCCTAATCGTGCCTATCTTAAAGCATGGAACGCCAAGATTACGCCCATTTTCTTGACTGTCATTTCTACGATTTTGGGCTTTATTCCTTTTATGTTAG
>BNXR01000082.1 GCA_025999735.1 Bacteroidia bacterium
CACGAAGGCTGGGAACGGTGCCAATAAAGACACCAATAATAACACAAATTTGAATTTTGCACATAAGCTTAAATTGAAAGGTTAAAACAAAGCGCAAATGTAAAAAAAAAAAGGGAGAAAACATATTCATACGAAAAATATTTTTCAAAAATGGATGATTTTTTTAAAGATTTAGCCTGTAAAAACTGTTTTTTCATTTAGCGCGCTTGGAAATATCCGATTTTTGAGCTATATTTGCGCCTCTAAAATCAAAAAACAGTCTAAACATGGGAAGAGCATTTGAATACCGTAAAGCACGAAAACTAAAGAGATGGGGCAATATGGCCCGTACCTTTACAAAAATTGGGAAAGAAATAGATATTGCCGTGAAGGCCGGTGGACCGGACGCAAACAACAATACCCGCCTGCGCATCTTGATACAGAACGCCAAAGCAGCGAATATGCCCAAGGAAAATGTAGAGCGTGCCATCAAAAAAGCCGTTTCAAAAGATACGTCCGATTACAAAGAAATTGTCTATGAAGGATACGCACCTCACGGAATCGCTATCGTTGTTGAAACCGCTACGGACAACCACACCCGCACGGTGGCAAATGTGCGCCATGCGTTTACCAAATTCGGTGGCACCTTAGGTACGTCCGGGTCCTTGGATTTTCTCTTTGAACGCAAATGCCTCTTTAAAGTGACCAAACCGGCCACATTCGACATCGATGAGTTTGAGTTGGCAATGATTGACTTTGGGGCAGATGAAATATTTGAAGACGAAGGAGTGATTAATATTTACGGTACATTCGAGGCATATAACGCCATACAGAAACAATTAGAGGAAAGTGGCTATGAAATTGTCAGTGGCGAATTTGAACGTATCCCATTAGATACCAAAGAATTAACACCTGAACAAAGAGCAGAAGTCGATAAAATCTTGGACAAATTGGATGAAGACGATGACGTTACAAATGTTTTCCATAACATCAAAGAAGAATAAATTAAAAACAAGATTAAATTAAAAAATAGGTGTTTAGGTTTATGAAAACCGAATTTTTGTGTATCTTTGCGCCGCTTTATTGACTTCGTAGCTCAGCTGGTAGAGCAATTGACTCTTAATCAATGGGTCGAGGGTTCGAGCCCCTCCGAGGTCACAGATGGGGAATGCTAATCAGTATAATATTTACTGATTAGCATTTTTCATTTGTAAACTATTGGTGATATATTGGGAGTCCCGCCCTTAGGTTTTTGGTGTCATCTCCACTATAAAGTCGTAATAGGCACCCCTGATGCTGCCGTCGTTGTTACAGTACCACACATAGATGTGCGTTGACGTCGTTCCAGTATTGTCATAGATGACGGACATTTCGGTGGAAACCGGAACTGGAATGCCGGAGCCCCATTCATCCCCAAATTTCAGGCGGGCGCCCTCCTTTTGCGCGGCGGAGGGACTGAATGACCATTGTAGGTTGTCAAAGCCCTCGGGCAAGTTCTCGCCCGCGGGGATGGACCCCCTTATTTTAATAATTTTTTGGCCCCCCGCACCGTATGCAGCCCAAGTTATCTTGTTGTTTGTCGTGTTGTACCAGCCACTACCAATATTGAAACTGACTATTATAATTGGGAGCACCGTGACCGTACAAGAATCTGTGACCCCCATCGCAGTGGCGTATATCTTCACCGTACCCCCTGCTATACCGGTCGCTTTACCGGTCGCGTCCACGGTAGCAATGGCTGTATTCGTGGATCCCCAAGACACAGGGGCACCTGCCGGTAGTACAGTCGCTGTCAAGGTGTATGTGCTATCAACACACAGTGTCAAGGGATTCGGAGAGATCGTTATAGATGGCAGCAGCACCGTGACCGTACAAGAATCTGTGACCCCCATCGCAGTGGCGTATATTTTCACCGTACCCCCTCTTTTAGCAGTCACCTCACCGGTCACCTCGTTCACCTTGACAATGTTGGTATCCGCGGATGACCAGACCACTACTGTAATGACGTCTGCCGGCAGAATAGTCGCCTTCAAGGTGTCGGATTTTTCGCTGGTGAACAGTAAGAGATTAGGTGGTGAGACAGTTATGGTTATTGGCTGTGAATAAAGTGCACTCCCTTTTTCTGTTGTATTATCAGTGATGAAAGAGTTTATTACCTTAGGGCCGGAGTTAAGGCTATAGATAGCTCCTCCGTTTTTTGTTGCTGTATTCCCGTTAATGAGCAAATTCGTCAAGGTCGGTGACGAGTGAGTTAGATAGATGCCCCCACCGTTATAGCGGTGGACAATAAGAGTATCTGTTTCGGAAACACCTATTCTGATGCTGTCAGTACCGTTGGCGTTTCCACCAGTGACGATGAAGCCGTCTAATAAAGTTTCTTTTGTTAAACCTGCACCGACAAGCACATGGTAAGCAGTGCCACCGTTGTCAAGGTTGCCGGATAGGATAGACGGGGTTTGTATAGACGACCCTGTCTCTACAAGCGTCTGTCCCATCTGTCCAAAAGGACGCTGGTCAATGTCGGTTTCCGTGCCCACAAATCCACCGTACATCTTTACACTGTCCACTAGTACAAAGGCTCTGTCACGCTGGTTTGTTGTGCTTCCATCGGGAGCATATAGTGGTTTGTATGTCCCCGCAGCTACCCATATTTGGTTGATAGTTGCATTGGATTTTGCCGACTGCAAGGCATCAGACAAACTACAAGTATTGTCCCAATTTTTGCCGCTTTTGTCTCCGCTTGGGGTTTCTTTTACATATACCACGCCATTAGTACCGGGAGTTATGCTCTGAGCACGAAGGCTGGGAATGGCGCCAATAAAGACACCGATAATAACACAAATTTGAATTTTGCACATAAGCTTAAATTGAAAGGTTAAAACAAAGTGCAAATGTAAAAAAAAAAAAGAAAAAATACGTTAAGATGCAATTTTTTTTCAAAAGATGGCTCCTCTCCCTCCCAGCAACCCCGTATAGAGTTGATAACCCCGTTACAAGCGAAGCATAATGAGGGGGTAATTGCATTTTATAGAGGAAAGGTACGCCTTTATTCGGAATAAACAAGAAAAATCGGATAGACGCGAATTTTTGCTTTTTGCAGATTGAAATAAAAAGCCTATTTTTGCGAGAATATTCATAACAAAAAATGGACAGAGGAAGATATGAAATACAAACGTATCCTTTTGAAATTGAGCGGAGAGTCTTTGATGGGGAAGAAATCGTATGGCATAGACGAGGACTGCTTAGAAAGGTATGCCCGCCAGATTACGGAAATTGCTAATGAAGGCGTACAAATCGGTGTCGTCATCGGTGGAGGTAATATCTTTAGGGGCTTACAGGGGGCGAATAAAGGATTTGACAGAGTGAAGGGGGACAATATGGGGATGCTGGCCACCGTGATAAACGGCCTCGCATTAAGTTCCGCTTTGGATGCAAAAGGGTGCAAAAATAAGGTGCTGACAGCCATACGCATGGAGCCGATTGGAGAATTTTATTCCAAAAGCAAGGCGGTAGAGTACTTAGAGCAGGGCATAGTCGCCATCTTTTGTGCAGGCACCGGTAATCCTTACTTTACAACCGACACAGGCAGTAGTCTGCGGGCATTAGAGATTGAAGCAGACGTGATGTTGAAAGGGACACGAGTGGACGGAATCTATACTGCCGACCCTGAAAAAGACCCTCATGCCACGAAATATGACAGTATCACGTATGACGAGATATATAGCGAGAACTTGAAAGTGATGGACTTGACGGCAACGACGATGTGCAAGGACAATCGCCTACCTATCATCGTCTTCAACATGGATGTGGAAGGAAATTTAAAGCGAGTAATGGACGGCGAAAACATCGGCACCATCGTCAGTATATGAGACATACATTTTAAAATGAAGATATTAGATGAAATAAATACACCCGAAGACTTGCGAAATCTGCCGGAAGCCTCTCTTGTTGATGTCTGTCGAGACTTGCGGGAGCAAATCATCACCGATTGCGCCCAAAATCCGGGACATTTAGGTGCCAGCTTAGGAACGGTAGAGTTGACAGTTGCCCTTCACTACACCCTCAATACGCCATACGACAACCTCATTTGGGATGTTGGTCACCAATCCTACGGGCATAAAATTCTCACCGGTCGGAAGGAACAATTTAAGAACAAACGGGTATATGGTGGTATCAGTGGTTTTCCGCGAATGGCTGAAAGCGAATACGATTCGTTTGGAACGGGACATTCATCCACTTCCATATCCGCGGCCTTGGGAATGTCTGTTGCCGCTCGGTTAGCGGGAGAAGATGCTCGACTATCGGTGGCAGTCATCGGTGATGGCTCCATGACAGGTGGGATGGCCTTCGAGGCATTGAACAATGCGAGCAACAATAACACGAATATCCTTGTCATCCTCAATGATAACAATATGGCCATAGACCCCAATATCGGGGGGATAAACAAATATTTGGTAAGTATTTCAACCTCAAAGGCTTATAATAGGCTCAAAAACAGTGTTTGGCATCTATTGGGACGTTTTGGTAAGAAAAAACGGGGCATGCAGCGATTTGTCCAAAGTATTGATAACGGTGTGAAATCTGTCTTATTGGAACGCAGTAATCTCTTTGAAGCCTTCGGTCTCCGCTACTTTGGACCGGTGGATGGACATGATGTGAAGCATCTGGTAAAGGTGCTTCGAGATTTAAAACACATCAAAGGTCCAAAATTACTGCACTGTATCACGGTCAAGGGCAAGGGTTTTGCGCAAGCGGAGCAGGACCAGATAACGTGGCATGCACCGGGGATGTACAATTCCACAACAGGAGAGAGGTTACCCGAAGTGCAGAAAGCTATTTCTCCTAAGTTTCAGGACGTTTTCGGTCATACCATATTGGAATTGGCAAGGGCAAATGAAAAAATTGTGGGTATCACGCCTGCCATGCCCACAGGCTGTTCCCTGAATATTATGATGAAGGAGATGCCAGACCGATGCTTCGATGTAGGTATCGCCGAGCAACATGCAGTTACATTTTCGGCGGGATTAGCTGCGAAGGGCTATATTCCTTTTTGCAATATCTACTCTTCGTTCTTACAACGTGCTTATGATCAGATAATTCACGATGTGGCGATACAAAACTTACATGTCGTGTTTTGTATTGACCGTGCTGGCTTGGTGGGAGCCGATGGTGCCACTCATCATGGGGCTTTTGACTTAGCGTATCTACGGAGTATTCCCAATATCACGATTGCCGCCCCACTGAACGAGGAAGAGCTGCGAAACATGATGTACACGGTGCAAATCCAAAACAAGGGACCTTTTGCCATTCGCTACCCTCGTGGATATGGTTATATGGAAAATTGGAGTACCCCTTTCCAAGAAATGTCGGTGGGGAAGGGAAGATGCTTGGCTGAAGGGATAAAGGTGGCAGTCATATCCATCGGGACCATCGGCAATGAGGTACTCAATGTACTGAAACGTTTCCCCGAAGGCACTATTGCTGTGTATGATATGCGCTTTTTAAAACCAATAGACGAGGAACTTTTGCACCTCATTTTCAAGAAGTTTACCCAAATTGTTACCATCGAGGACGGTACGATTGTCGGAGGTCTTGGAACGGCCGTATCTGAATTTAAAAGTGACCACAACTATGGGGCAGAAGTCACACGTATGGGCATTCCCGACCGTTTCATTTCCCACGGAACCACAAAACTATTGCGTCAAGAATGTTTGTTTGATGAAGAAAGTTTGTATAAGCAACTAAAAGAGAGAACGAAATAGAATATAGATTATTTCTTTCAAAAAAAAATAGCCTTGTGCCATGGTACGGGCTATTTTGTTTTCTTACAGAAAAGCCGTATTTTTGCGCCGATGAAAAACATACCTTATATAATATATTGCGTGCTGTTATTCCTTTTGAGCCATACAACCGTTGTTGCACAAGACAACCGATTTGGAAGATTTCAGGATGGGAGTGAGACGCCCCAAAGACCAAGTCGTGATTCGAGTGCGACGCCGTCTGACGTTGCGCACCATCGGATGACGTGGCAGTGGAGGCATCAGGGCGTATATCGGGAGTTCATCCCCATAGACACCTCTTTTGACCGCACCCATGATTTTCACCCGATATACAAATATAGCATTGCAAACTCCTATCTATCAAATCTTCCGTCCGCTTACCAGTCGGATATATTCATGGATAGAGCCCTTTCGCAAAATTTTGCACCGCTTTCAAAGTTGAGAGCTTATTTCTTCATGCCGGAGGATTACTTAGAAATGAATACGACGACTCCTTTCACCCAATTGTTTTATACCAGTGCGGGGAGCAAAGGGAAAGCAGAAATGGTGCTTGATGTTTTCCATACCCAAAATATCCGTCCCTATTGGAATGTAGGATTTCGCTATCATCTATTTTCCGGTGATGGGCGCTATATGAACTCGAAGTCCAAAGCCTATAATTTTGCAGCCTTCACGTCGTATGAAAGAAAAAGACTTGCTTTTTCGGTGTTTTATAACCAGAATAATGCCCATATAGGTGAAAATGGCGGTATTGTGAACAGAGCGGATGTAGCCAATAGCGACTTCAAGCCAGAGGATATCGCCTCTAATCTCGCCGGTGTACAAAATACGGTACGTAACCTCAATATCCATGCAAATGTTCAATATAACATTGGGCGGGGGAAAAAACGTGGGAGCAAAGCGAGTTTTTTTATCAGCGCACCTAATACTACCGCAGCAATCCAAATTGATACCGTCGCTGCCAATAGTACTACCGCCACAATCCCAATTGATACCGTCGTCTCCAATAGTACTATCGACGCAACCCAAACTGATACCATCAACGCTACTGCTACTACCGCCACAAGCCGAACTGATACCATTGACACAGCCATTGACACAGCCGTAGCCACCGACACCATCCGAACTGACACCGTCGGTGTTACTACTACTACCGATAAAACCTTGACCACCACAGTCGGCACCACTAGTGCCACCGACACTGAGGAAACCGAACTTGCTGCTGGTGAACTGATTTATCCCTTCAAGGCCATCTTGACTGCCGGCATTGAAAACGATCTCCGTCGTTTCAAAGAAACGCAGACAAGTCCATCAGACAGTTTGTTCTTTCCACGAACCCTTAATTATGGTCAAAACATTGATATTACAAACTTAAATTCGTACAAAATCGGTGGCAAATTCGTCGTCAATGAGCACCCTAAATACACTTATCTGCCGGGTCTGTATGCAGGCATAGACTTTGAACATCAAAAATACATCGATATGCAGCCCTCAGACACCTCTATGCTTCATCGCTACACAATGCTCAACGGCGTGTGGCTCAATGGGGGCGTCTTCAATGTTGATACGGCAGCCATTTTCACTTATGATCTTCGTGCTAAACTGTGCACTGCTGGTGATTATATCGGGAATTTTGCTATCGATGGCTTCTTTCGCCAATATCTTCATAAAAACAAGCAGGATTATCTGCACGTAAGTGGGCTACTCGAATTAAAAAGGGAGAATCATTTTTATAATTATTTTTTTGGCAATCACAACACTTGGGAGAACAATTTTAATAATACGAAAACCTTGAACCTAAAAGGTGCTTATGTGGACACACGACTGCGCACCGAACTCGGTATAGGGCTAAACAACATCATCGACTATATATATATGAATGAAAATGCGTTGCCAGAGCAGACATCAACCCCTGTGATGATATTGACAGCCTTTGCCAAACAATCTTTTACATTGGGGTATTTCCATTTTGAGGAGCATATCTTTGCGCAAAAGAGCAATCACGATGACATTATAGAGCTTCCCCTTTTGTCCCTTTATTCACATAATTACTTTCAAATCGCTCTTTTTAAGAAGGCCTTGGGGGTAGTTGCTGGTATTGACGTATTTTACAACACCAAATTCTATGCGGACAAATACGCTCCCGACTTGATGGCTTTTTACAAACAACGGGAAGCAAAAACAGGTAATTATCCCAAAGTCGATGTTTTCATTGACCTTAAAATCACGAGAGCCCATTTATTTATGAAATACGAGCATGTCAATTATCACATTTCCAATCACGACAGTTTCACTGCGTTAAACTATCCCCTTAATCCGGCTTTGTTTAAATTTGGTGTCGTGTGGGATTTCTTTGATTAAAAATGTAGAAATGTAGGGGCGGGTTTTGCCCGCCCAATGTAGGAATGTAGGGGCGGGGTTTTCCCGCCCAATGTAGGAATGTAGGGGCGGGTTTTGCCCGCCCAATGTAGGAATGTAGGGGCGGGGTTTTCCCGCCCAATGTAGGAATGTAGAAATTATTTTATAAAAAACATGATGCAGAACATTTTTATTTGTTTTTCTTTTTTGTTTCCATCGACTCAAACGCCGATTAATTTCTGGCAACGGATTGATACAGAGCAAAAAATATCCTTCCTTTTTCCAAACAACGTGCAACGGTTGAAGAAAAAAGCAGATGGGATGGAATCCTTTATTTACCAAACGAAGAACAATGTTTGCGTTTTTGGCGTGGTATGCACAGATTTTTCAAAAGGCAGGATACCACTGACAGATGAATATGCGCTACAAATATACGAACAACTACGCATCGGTTCCGTCGCTATGGAGACCGCCATTTTGAAAGGAGAAAAGACGATAGAGTATGATAATATGCTGATTAAGGAGATAGAGTATTCTGTGATGAAAGATGTATTTGAGATGACCTATTTTAAACGCTTCATTTTCAGGGATAATATGGTCTATCAAATTTCTATCGGCGGTCGCACGCGGCACACTGATTTGATTAACGCAGAGCGAGAAATTTTCTTTAATTCAGTGTATTTTAAAGAGTAAAAAAAGGAACAAGTTTGGAAATATAGCACCTAAAAAATAATTACCCCAAATTGTAGGTCAGTATATATATTTTTTTTATTTTTGCAGTTTGTAAGAAGCATTTAGGCGGTATTTGTGAATTATTTATGAAACGAAGGAGGATTTTAATTGGTTGTTTTACGCTTTTATTAGCTGTTTTGGGCGGTGTTTCGTTTAGCAGCGACGACAAACAATTTGAGATTAGTAAGCAATTAAGCATTTACGGTGCGGTATTTCGGGAGATAAACTTGTTTTATGTAGATGAAACTAATCCAGGAGACCTTGTTAGCACGGGTGTCAAGTCGATGTTGAAATCCTTAGACCCTTACACCATATTCTATCCGGAATCCCACATG
>BNXR01000083.1 GCA_025999735.1 Bacteroidia bacterium
GCTCGAAATGCTGTTCTTGAGAATAAGAAGAAAATAGCAAAGGATGTGCTTTCACGGGGAAACAAGCCCCATAGATATTGAAGACGATATGATACACGGGCTTGCTAAAAAACAAAATGTTCGGTTATCCTTACCTTGAATGTAAAAGATTTTGTGAGGTATAATACAATGACTATCATTCTATCCCCACGAGATTCCATTAATAGATATATTTGGAAAATGTAGTAAGATTTTTTTTCGCTGGCGCGGCTTTGTAAGCCGTGTCACATTATCTTGAACCACGATTAAAAGGTCTTGAACCACGATTTTCATAAGATTTACAAGATTTGCAAGATAGCTCGCTGGCGCGGCTTTGCAAGCCGTGTCGCATTTGACATGAAAGCCCTACGGGCAAATAGTCCGTTAGGACTTGCATATCAATAGAAAATGGATGGCTCCTCCCCTCCCAGCAACCCCGTAAGTGGGTTGAACTCCTATAAGATATAGTTGCAGGGACACGGCTTTGCAAGCCGCGCTAGCGAAAATAGTAGAGGGCGGATTTTAAAACCCGCCCTCTACTATTTTTATGTTTTAATTTATTCTACCAAAATTTTGACCACTTTTCTCCCTACTTTTATAAAGTACAGACCATCTGCCCAAGGCATGCTCAGCACCTGTTGCTGTTCAACAACTGACTCTGTACTCACCAAACGACCGGAAAGGTCGAAGACTTGGAGAGTTTGAACATCACTCGGAATACCCGTAACCGTCACTTGGCCGCCCCTACTTACAGGATTCGGATAAGCCTGCAAAGAGGTAGCAACAGCCCTGGTCGCAACGAGCAATTTTCCCGGACAACTATGCAATACCTCGCCGCTTGTGGTCGTTAAGTCAACACTATAAACAGCAGTTGTATCGAAAGTCGCAGAGTAGAACTGACTCGTGCCTGCATTTGATCCATTTTGGTACCACGTGTAACCCGTGAAAGTGTATCCATTCTTAACATTCACCCCTATCAAGACTTCATCAAAGAGCGTACTCGTCACTTCACTAAATTGGTATCGGAGTTCGACCGTCACACTATCCACCCGCGTAGCACGCGAAGTAGTAACAGTATAGCGAATCGTATAAATCCCGGGACTTGTCAGTAGGGGACTGTTGATAAAGGTAACTTGAGCAGACGGATTCTCAGTACGCACTTCTATGAGGGCCGACGACGCATCACAACTCACAAGATAGGGCGCAGCGGGATTGAGCACTATACTATCATTCACCCACACGCTACCTTTGACGTTCTTTGCACTGTCGGAAACGACCCAACTACCTGTGTCAGCAACAGGATGGTAGTTGTTATTCCCATACGATAAAGCCATAATTCGGACGATACCGATGGTATCCTTAATGAGTACGGTGTTGCCGCTTACAACAGCAATACCCAGATCTAAGGAATAATAAATAACGGTGTCGCCACTCGAAGATGTAGCTGCAAGTGTGAGCGTATCGTTACGCGAGAACGCATAGCTGGCGGCTAAATTCCACGTGATTGTCTGCTGTGCCTTGAGAATCTCTAACGAATCGAATGACGTGTGCGAGAAAAGATAATTTTCTGAACTACCACCCGTTGTAGTCACCCTATATTTTCCTACCGAAGAAGTGTCCGTGGCTATTGTAGTTGGCGTTGGAGGAGTTATCATACTCACGCTATCGCCGTTCTTCCAACCGCTATAAATGAGCCTGAACGCCGGATTCGGGTCTCCATACATTCTAAACGTATCGGCAACCGCTACTGTGAGTGTAGCCGGGAATACAGCAAATGTACGCACGGAATCAACAGAGTGGTGGGTTGCTGTAGAATCAACTGTCGCATGCACAGTCGCACTCCCCGTACCCGAAGTGATAATGAGTAACGTATCGTTCTCTATACGCGCACCGCCACTTGCCGTAAAGACAACCGGATTACCGCTGTTAGAACTAGCACGCAAAATAGTCGTAGCGCCGTAAGTAGGATAGAATGTGCCACCCCATGTAAGAGACTGTGCCATCTTGGATATTGTCAGTGTGCCAGGACGATAGTCAAAGTCATACTTCGATGAAACGCCTCCCGACACTTTAATGGTGTCTGTATAGATGCCCGCAGCACTGCCTGAAGCAACCGTGGTGCTCGCAAGTGGCGGCGTACTAATAACTGACCCAATATTCAAACTGTCGTCACTGCTGCGCACCCAACCGCTATAACGTACCCTAAAGGTGGGGATAGGGTCTCCGGAAGTGATTGTCGTATCTACCGCACTCACCGTGAGGAGTGCTTTGCCAACAGATGGGAATGTCTTAACGCCACTGCTCACCGCTAAATAGTTGTCATTCCCTGCCTGTACTGCTGTAAGCGTTACAGGACCGCCTGCACCCCGAATGAAAGCCGTATCGTGACTTGTGGCAACAATGGTATCAGCAGTCGAGGTGTAAGTCAGCGGCAAATTTGTATTGACACCATTACTCTGCGCTCTACCCGTCAGTTTTATGGGAGCGTCACCATATTTCTTGTTTTGGAAAGTAGTAGGAGATTGATTCCAAATAATAGTCTGAGGAGCCTTTTTAATCACCAAACTATAAACGGCGGTGGCGGCTTTGTAGCTCCCATCGCCTGCTTTTGTCGCCCTCACCCGAATAGTATCGGATTTTGTGACATCCGTGATTTTCCCGCTCGTGGTATCGAGCGTAGCTGTACCCGAACCTCCAATTTGGGCATACGTAATAGCTCCGCTTCCGACACCATCATCAATGAGCGTTGGCGTATAACTGAACGTAGGACTGTAAAACGTATCTACCACTGCCTCAGCAAAAGAGATGCTCTGAGTGGCCGTATCCACCCGCAAGGTCGCGGTATCGTATGTAAACACATAATTATTCGACACG
Source organism: Bacteroidia bacterium (assembly GCA_025999735.1). Classification (GTDB taxonomy): domain Bacteria; phylum Bacteroidota; class Bacteroidia; order Bacteroidales; family Marinifilaceae; genus JAISHE01. The sequence continues at coordinate 2,893 of BNXR01000083.1, forward strand.
CCACCCGCAACAGTAATAGGATAATTGCCGGGTGCACTACTCTTCCCTGCTGTGGAAGTAGCGGTGGGTGCTGGCGTCAAGGATGCTGGCGTATCCGCCAATTTGAAACCGCTGTAGGTAAGCCGGATGGGCGGATTTTCGGTATTGTACATTTTAAACGTATCTATGGGCGTAACGGTGAGCGGTGCTTTGTTTATCGTCAGTGTATCATTAATATAGGTAAAGTCATAATTAGACGATGCGCCACCTGCCAATGTAATAGGATATTTGCCCGCAGAACTACTTGCGGAGGCTGCGGTGGTAGCCGTTGGAGGGGTAATATTAGCCACAGTGTCGCTATGTACAAAACCACTGTAATTAACAGTAAAAGAAGGAATAGGGTCGCCGTAAGTAATCGTTGCGCCAGCAACTGTCACATGAAGTGGAGCCTTGTTAATCGTCAGCGTACCGGGAATATAAACAAGCCTGTAGTTGGCAGCCGATGCTCCCGAAGTAAAGTTAATAGGATAAGTACCCGCCAACGTATCTGACGGTACGTCTAACGAGAGTGGTGAAGTAAGACAAGATATATTCTCTCCGTTTTTGTAACCTGAAGCATCAACCCCAGATGTCACAGAGGTCATCAGAGGTCCCTGTCCATAAGTGATAGTTGTATCACGTGCTTTGAAAGTGAGCGTAGCTGAATCGATGAGCAAGTTTCCTTTATGATAGTCAAAGGCGTAATTGTTCGACAGACCGCCCGCAGGAATAATGGTATCGGTATAAAGTCCTACCGCCTGAGCTTGAGTAAGTACGGTAGTGGCGGTCGGCACTGCGAGAAGTGATGCTGTACCCTCCCCGTTCTTCCAACCGAAGTAGGAAAGCGTAAAACTTGGATTGGGGTCACCATAAATCCGATAGGCAGAGTCGGCTGTCACAGAGAGGGTAGCTTTAGCAGCAGTCACCGTTTGGGTGATTGTATCGGCGATATAATCGGCAGTGGCTGCTACTGCGGCGGTAATCTTAGCGGTGCCCGTACCTGATTTCATACGCAATACGTTGCCTGTGATTTCTGCTACTGTCGGATTGCTTGAAGTATAGACAATGGGCTGTGTGCTGCTAACTGCAGCGTTCAATACAGTTGTATCGCCGTATGTCGTGTCACTGAGTGTTTGTGTCCAGTCAAGACCTTGTTTCCCTCTAATAGAGAAGATACGTTCCACAGGCGTTGCATTCGCAAATAAGTTGCTACTGCTTATCTGTTTAGCTCGGATAGTGACTGTCGTTGGTAAGCTTAGAAGATTACTGATAAAGAGGGTATCACCGCGTACAGTTGCCTTATTGGCTTCCAACGATTCGAATGTAACTTTTAGCCCACTCGTGGCAATGGCGGTATCAGCACCTACTAACAAGATGGTATCACCGTAAGCTACGTTGGTATTAGGATTCCAGTTTATCGTCTGTGTGGCTTGTGTAATTTCCAAAACATAGCTTGCCGTAGCCGCGTTGTAATAGTTATCCGCAAGTTTGACAGCTTGGATTTCCAAAGTCCCTAACTGGCTGACAGCGTGGACTTCGCCCGTCACAGAATCAATCGTCACGGAGGCATCCCCCGCCGCATCAATGATTTTGTATCTTAAATCATCTGTAACTGCCCCGCCTGTAGGAACATGCCTAAAACTAAACGGATTGAAATAAGCTAACACTACAGACTCCGGGTCGAAAGCGATTGTCCGGTCTTTCTTAGATACGCGCAAGGTGTAATAGATGGTATCGGCAGCGTAAAAAGCATCTGCCGGCACAATAGCCCTGATTACTGCCGTGTCCACATTGGAACGGACAATCAGCAAACTGTCTCTCACTAATTGTGCCACTGCCGGTCTGCCGGATGAGAACACTGCCCGTGCACCGCTTAATGAAGTTACACGTAAGACAGTCGTATCACCATAAGCGGTGTTCCATAGAGGAACTGCCCATGCCAAATTTTGCTTGTTACTCCTGAATACCACTCTTATCGTGTGGTTATCTTTAATATTACTTAACGTCAAACTTTTACTGAGCACTGCCCCCGGTCTGCTCACTCCATCCACTTTCACGGAGTCTATAACGTAATATGGGTCTGGCGCAAATGTAAAAATCTGCGAACTGCCGTACTCTACCATCGTCGGTCCGCTTGGAGAAATACTCCCGTTTGCACCTGCAACGGCTGTAAGCGTGAATGTCTTTTTCTTGAAACCTACATGAATGGTATGAGCGGTATCTATATTATAAAAGGTATAGTTGCTTGCCAAAGGATGGGATGCGAGGCTATCAATGCCATCCACCAATAGGGTATCCAACACATAAGCCGCTTGGGGAGTAATGGTAAAAGCAAAGTCAGTTCCATGATTCACTTTTTTTGTTTTCGGACTGATATTTCCACCCGTGCCGGTTGATGCGGTGAGTGTATATTGATTGATTTTCCAAGTGGCATAAAGTGTTAAATTGGTCGTAACCACAGCGTTAAAATTATATGCGGTAGTCGTACCCACTTTACACCATTTGACAAAGGTGTAGCCGGTGCTGTCGGGATTGGCAGGCTGAGTAATCTTCCCTCCTATCCAAATAACAGTGTCAAGGTCCGTACCCCTATTATGGTCAATGAAAGCCACCGTCCAAGCAGTCTTCCAATTGGCATACAGCGTGATGTTACTCGTCACCGTATCGGTAGAAAAGTCCCATTTATTTAAAAATGTGGTATTGTCGGTAAACCAACCAAGAAAGGCATAGCCGGGACGGGGTGGAACAAGCGGCTCGGGAACCACAACCCCGTGTGTGATTGTATCCGGAGAAACCGCAGTGCCACCGTTGGCATCAAAGGTAACTGTGTATTTATTCTTTTCCCACTTCGCAAAAAATCTGATATTAGCTGTTATGGGTGTGCTTCCTAAATCAACCATATTGGCTGTCGCGAGGTTAGCTTGTTTGTGCCAACTTAGTACGTGGTAACCCGTACTGTCTGTAATAGGTTCCGTTGCAGTGGTGTTCCAAGGAACAAGCTGCTTATCAATAGTATCTGCTGAGGTTGCTGGGCCACTCAAAAAGACTACCGAAAGTTCTTGCAACTTGAAAACAGCATGAATGGTGTGATTGGCATCTATGTTCGTAAAGTCATATCGCCTTCCATTAATCAGAAGATTTCTGACATCCACACCGTCCACATAGATAGTATCTACCACATGATGTGGGTCAGCAGTGGCTACATATGATATATTTGTATTAGAATCTTTAGTTACTGTACTTGACTGGTTAAATGTACCATTCCCATCGGTAGTAGCTGTAATAGTGTACTTTTTAATATTCCAAACGGCATGGATGGTAATAGCAGCTGTGGCTACCGTGTCAGTGGAAAAATTCCAAGCGGTTGTACCAGCAGCCTCTTTATACCAACCTACGAAGTCATAACCTATGCGGGTAGGGGCGATAGGTACGCTCACGGTGTCGCCCGTTTTGAGGTCTTGTGGCTGAGGGGTAGAAAAACCGTTGTGCACATTAAATGTTACTCTATATGTCCTTATCCATTTGGCATAAAGTATCGTATTTACCGTTACCGGATTTGAAAAATTCCAAGGATTTGTAGGTGGAGTACCATTGGTGGTGCACCAGTCAGCGAGAGCGTAGCTGTTGCGTATCGGGTCTGTCGGTTTAGAAACTGGATTGCCGAGAACAACAGTATCTTTAAACTCTGTCACACCGGTACCTCTAAAGGTTACTATACGGTAATGAATAATGTCCCATTTTGCATAGAGCGTTGTATCGCTCGTCACAGTAGTAGTAGAAAAAGTCCAAGGATTTGTACCTGCGTACCAACCACCAAAGGTGTAACCTGTACTATCGGGAGTAGCAGGCTCGGTAAGCATAGCCCCATGCAATACAGAAGGCACCGTATCAATTCTGCCGTTATTGTAGTCATATTGTACGGTATATTCATTCTTTTTCCAATTGGCATAAAGTTTAATGTCTTTTGTTACCGTATCGATAGAGAAATTCCAGATATTCGTTGTGCTTTTAGTATTAGTTGTCTTATGCCAACTCACTACGCTATATCCTATGCTGTCAGAAATAGGTTCGTTTATTTTATCGCCGTGAGACACTGTTTGGCTTGTAGGAGTAGTTCCACCGTTAGCCTCAAAGGTAACTGTGACAAGCTTTTTCTTAAATACAGCATGAATGGTGTGAGCAGTGTCTATTAATAAGGTATATTTATTATTTGTCACAGCCGCAGTGCTGTCGTTGCCATCAACATAAAGGGTATCGAGAACGTAATTGGTGGCAGGGGTTACGGTAAACACCTTTTTCGTTCCATAGTTGAAGGAACCTCCTGCCGTCATGCTACCGTGCGCACCGACAGTCGAGATAATATTATATTGTACGATGTTCCAGATTGCTTTGAGTTGAAAACCTGCTGTCACTTGGGTGTTAATAAAATCGTAGGGCATCGTACCTTTGTTCCAAGTGTCAAACGTATATCCCTTGCGGGTGGGGGCTGTCGGTCTTACAACCTTATCACTGTGTACGACTGTCTGAGGAGCAGGAGTAGGTGCACCACCGTTGGAATTGAAGGTTATATCGAAAGTCCTTACCCATTGAGCTTTGAGCGTGATGTCTTCCTTTACCGTATCAACAGCGAAATTCCAAGCATCGGCAGTATTTCCTTTGTTCCAAGCTACTAAGGCATTGTTCTGCTTCGTAATGCCGGTAGGTTGGATAAGCTTAGCACCGCGTGCGACTGTCCGAACAACAGGCGTGTACGGCGCGCCACCGTTTGGATTAAAGGTCACCGTATAGGTGGGTATCGAGGTCGGGGTGGGCAGAGTAGATAGAAATGACCATGCAGAACCGTATGCTGTTTCCGCACCACTGGGCACCGACACCTGACAAGTGGCTGGTATGTTCTGAAAACTATTCGCTCCAAGTTTTGGGGGTGTTGTATTTAAACTGGTAATACTCGTGAGAGGGCAATTGTTAAAAGCTTGTGGACAGATGGTGTCCACATTCGCTGGCAAGACCATCGAAGTAATTCCGCTCGCATTACTAAAAGCACTCCCCCCAATAGAGGTAATACTTGTAGGCAAAGATACTGATGTAAGGCTACCTTTTAGAGTAAACGAGCTAGCCGGCAGCTCATTGGCAGGATAAAAAAAAGAGCCTGTTTGATAAGGAGAACGAGGACCATCCGGACCGTCGTACACTACGATTGTCACATCAGTCAAATCAAGTGTCACCAAAGGAATATTATCGCGTATAAACTTCACATCGCGGGCATCAATCACTCCCGTGACAGTAAGGTTAGTAGTAGTAGCAGGCACGTCTGTTAGTGACATCAGCCCTGCACCTGTTGAATTGTAGGTAACAACTTGTGCACTTACATTCACCACAGCGCACAACAATCCTGCACACAAAAGCCAAAGAGTTACGAAATACTTTTTTATCATCACCTCCATTATCATTGTATTATTAGTTTAATTTACGGTTATACAGTCCTTTATTTATAAAAATTTGGGTGCGAAAGTATATCAAAATATTGACAAATACAATATTTTAGGTAAAAAAATGTCTGAACTACGATTTTAATAAGATGAATGTTCTGTATCAGGATTTTCATATTGTCTTGAACCATGATTTTCATAAGATTTACAAGATTTGCAAGATGAAAGAGGAAGAAAAGAGAATTAATTATCTTGGTAATCCTTTAATCTTGACAAAATCGTGGTTCAAGACAAAGTAAAATCACGGTTCAAGATAAAAGGAGGTTGCGGGTCAAGCCCGCAATGACGGACTATATAAAAAAACGCTGGCGCGGCTTTGTAAGCCGCGCCAGCGAAAAAAGACTACCCATATTAAACGTTATAGAGCCTTATTTTTGAGCTAATTGTCTCCTTAGCTCTTCGATGGCTTTATCTTTTTCTTCAATGACTTTTACGCTTTCTGCAAGGGATTTATCTTTTTCTTCGATGGCTTTTTCTTTTTCTTCGATGACTTTTACACTTTCTTCGATGGCTTTTTCTTTTTCTTCGATGACTTTTACACTTTCTTCGATGGCTTTTTCTTTTTCTTCGATGACTTTTACACTTTCTTCGATGGCTTTTTCTTTTTCTTCGAGTTTTTTTGCCGTTTTTTCGAATTTTTTTACCGCTTTTACAAGTTTTTCATCTGACTCTGCTGTCCGTTCATCTAAGGTTTGTTTTACGGCTATTTCATCGTCCAAGAT
>BNXR01000084.1 GCA_025999735.1 Bacteroidia bacterium
CTACATTTCTACATTTCTACATTTCTACATTTCTACATTTCTACATTTCTACATTTCTACATTTCTACATTTCTACATTTCTACATTTCTACATTTCTACATTTCTACATTTCTACATTTCTACATTCCTAAATTTCTACATTCTATCCTGCAACCAACATCTTTTCCACTGAAGGCGATGCCCAGCAGAATGACTTTCCGGTCAAGAAATTGTTCGTAATAACGTTTATCATAAATTTGTGCTATTGCCTGCTTGAGCAAGGTTTTCAATTTCTTTTTGGCATGGTATTTCAGTTCTACCACTATCGCCACTCCGTCTTGCAGCAATACCGCATCCATACGTCCACGATTGGTAATCTTTTCGCTTTGAATATTGAAACCCAGCATGGTCATCCACAATTGAAAGATGATGTGATAACGAGCTTCATTTTCTAAATTTTCCGCTTCCGCTTTGGCTTTGTTTTTCGCCTTGGATGGCTTTAAAGTGTAAGGAACACCGGCAAGCATCAACCGCATATTGTTTGTAAAACCATCCTCGTCGAAAGCAAGGATTTGTTGCAACATTTCCCGTCCAAGTACCGACATGGTTGAACGGGGATAATTGGTATATGCACTTAACAGATGTTCCATCAACGATTCTTTTACCTCCATGTTCGGTACTTCAAGGGTATATTGAGAACTTATACCCACTCGTTGTTTGTTTTTGACAGTCAGGTAACCTGTCTGAAATAGTAAAGGGACATCATCAAGTGCCTCCGGGTCGTAACTATCGAAAGCCGATGAAGCAGCAATGACAGGTTCTAATACGGTTTTGGCAAGACCGTGTTTTTTGAGACGATTAATCAAAAAAGTGGGCGTACCCGTTTCAAACCAGTAATTGGAAAACTCACTGTTGCTAAAAAACGGCAGGGTAGAAAACGGATTGTAAACCGATGTTTTGCCATCCCACGAGTAGCCATCATACCATTTACGAATGTTTACCAGCAAATCCTCCCTTGTCATCTCCAAACGGACTGCGGTATTGTCTATATATTCCGAAAAGTCGCGTTCCAATTCTTCCTGTGTATAACCGCAAATAGTGGCATAACTTTCGTCTAACGTAATATCTTTGAGATTGTTCAACGCTGAAAAAATCGACACTTTGGCCACTTTCGTTATGCCTGTCATAAAAACAAATTTCAGGTGGTCGTCAGTGGCTTTTAGTCTCTTATAAAAAGATTGAAGAAACTCACGTACTCCTTCTGCTTCCGGTTTACCCACAGAATCCAATATCGGGCTGTCGTATTCGTCAATAAGAACCACCACTTTTTTGCCTGTTTTTTGGTGCAATGACTCTATCAATTCGGAAAAGAGGCTGGAGGCATATTGGCGGGTAAGGGCTATCTTATTAGTTGCAGCGATGGACTGCAAAGTATCCGACATATCCCTTTCCACCTTTTCCCCGCTGTTGTGCTCAATATTTGTCCAGTCGAGCCGTATTACCGGATATTGCTGTGTCCAGTCCCATTTGTCGTAGATGTAAAGACCTTCAAACAGCAATTTATTGCCTTTGTACAATTCACCCAACGTGCTAACGAGCAGTGACTTTCCAAAACGGCGCGGGCGTGAAAGAAAAATCATATAGGAACTTGTAAGTTGGAGTATTTCTTTCGTTTTATCCACATACAAAAGACCTTCACTGCGCAATTTTTCAAACGACTGTACTCCTATCGGTAAATTTTTCATGACTTCTCATTTTACAAATATTTGCAAAGGTACGCAAAATAATTGAAAGCAAAAAGAAATTCTAAATAATATTAGGGGCGCACACAGGTGCGCCCCTAACATCATCGTGCGGCCCATACATTTACGGTGCAGGAGGAATAACCAATGGTCGCTCTAACCATATCTCGTCTAATATCTCCACATTGCTTACTTTCGGTTTCACGCGGTACTGTATGTGTAGAGTAGCGCCGACTGCAATATTCGATACTATGAAGAAGGGCCGTGCCGCAGTAGAAATAGTGTCTCTTACCGCCGTACCGCTGCCTACCGGTGTATAGGAATAAATCAATCTGTCGCGATAGGTCAGCAAAATGGAAGTTATATTCTGCTGCCATTCTACCTTTACGTCACCACCACCGAGATGCTCTATAACCGGAGCTGGAATAAGCAACAGTTCCTTGTCGGCGGCGGTAAAAGGTGCCCGAGACACTTCCACCGGCAAAGACTTGTTACCGTCCTCATCCATGGTATAGATGGTGAACTTGTAGGTGGTGGGTTGCGTAAGACCGGTGATTTTTACCCACGAGCAGAGACTGTCTCTCACATCCGGCTTATCGCCATATTCAATAACGGTCTTCTTGGCTTTACCCAAATATATTTCGCTCGACAAAATGCGTCCCGCGTTCAACAGGTCTATTTCTACATTCTCGTAACCGGTTGTTGCGACCGCCTTATCGAATCTGCCCGGATATACGGTTTCTTCTGTCACGTAATCTTTAACAGAGTCGCCCATATCACTACATGAGCCTAATAATATGGCTCCCAAAACAAAAATTGCTATTCGTTTCATGTTCTTTTATTTTTTAATATTGTTTTACATTATTGACTCACTTTTTTTTAGCATACAGGGTTATTTCCGAAAGATTACTTGGACCACCGGAGAAAGCGGTGATTGCCTCGTACCTGAACCAACGGGTCGGTGGTGTGCAACGCGGGTCATCCGGATACATGAGTGCTTCATCTCCATTATGTCCCTGTCGGGACATGTCGGCATTGCTTAGCCCGACCGGAACAGGAATTCTATGTTGCCTGATAAATTCCCATCCGGCCTCGTTCCATGGCTGTTGCGTCGGGTCTCCGGCACCTGTCCACACATACATATTGTAAGTGCTTACGTTCCCGCCCTGGTAATAGCTTGCCCTGTCCAATTCGGGATGCTCGGCGTTGCCCAGATGCATCTGATGGGTAACGATACGGCTCAATTCGTAGGTGTCGCCCAAATCAATGATGAAGTTCCATGGCGCGTTCCCGTCTGCACTTTTTCCAGTACGACCCAAATTGTTTGTTTTCAGATAGTTGATAGAGCGACCATAGTCAACAATTCCGTCTATTACATAACGGTTTTTACCCTCAATACCGTTTCCGAACATCATAGGGATACCTCCAATGGTATCATTTGGTTCAGGCAGTTTCCAATCTTTTTTGGAAATCGCCACGTCCTGCTGCAGTGTAAACTGTTTGTTGAGCGATGCCGACGCATTACCAAATCTGTCTCCCACATATACGTTCACATCAACTGTTGTAATGTCGGCCAGCTGGATAACTCTTTGGTCACTGGCATAGTTGGAGGTAAACACTATGTTCGTTTCGCGAGCGGCACCTTGCAACGTATAATTGAGTGTCATATACACATTTACCCGTTCCGCTGGTAGATTTAGATTTTTCCAGTACACTAACAGTGCGCCAAACCCCGGTTTTAGGGATATGGAATCAAAAACCTGTGAAACAGTCGCTTTTAACGGGACAACATTTTCCGAAACGGGAGTTGATTTATTTCCAGCCCTGTCCATAGCATACAGCCGGACGGTTTGTTCACCCGTCATTCCTAAAACGTCCAACGAATCGATAAAATAAGAGGCTGAGAAGCGTCTTACATCGCCGTTGGCGGCGGTATATTCGGCGTCAATACTCAGCAGGTCTTTGTTGGAAGGAATTTGATAATAGAACCTTACACCACCGTTGATCGGCAATCTACCTGTCACTATGGGTGGGTCGGGCGCAACACCATCGTCCGAACCAATAGTGAGTCTATCCGACTCCTGGCAAGCCTCAAGGGCAAAAATGGCACATAAGCCCGTCGCTACAAGAAGCAATAAAATTGCTGTTTTTGCTAATTCTTTAAACTTTTTCATATTCTTAATTTTTTAATTTCTTAATTTCTTTGTCTGAACTGTGATTTTAATATGATTTTCATGATTACCATGATAATCATAATTTTCTATAATCATACTAATCAAATTAATCATATTAAAATCATGGTTCAGACAATCTAATTTCTTAATTCCTACATTCCTACATTTCTACATTTTTTTTCTCACCATCCCGGATTTTGAATAAGATTTGCATTGGTATTTATTTCCTTGGTAGCAATTGGCCACAAATAGTCCCTGATGGTAAACGACCTTGCCTGTCTCGGTGCGAGTTGGAAGAATGTTGCACCAATGCCTATATTGTTCCATCCCATTATGGGGTCCGAAAATTCGGTGTGTGCTCTTTTGTGGCGATACATATCCCAAAAACGCTGTCCTTCGAAAGCCAGCTCCACACCTCTTTCCTGCAGGATAATTTCGCGCAAGCCATCTTGTGTTGTATGTTTGCCCACCGTTCGGGCTACTGCTGCATTGCTCCATGTTGTTTGCACATCATCTATGCCCGCTCTTCTGCGCACGAGGTTGATGTCGTCATACACTTTTAGAGAAGGTCCCTCATACTCGTTCCGTGCCTCAGCCCGCATCAGGTACAGGTCTGCCAACCGTATAATAGGAAGAGGCGTTTTTATCCATCGTCCATCGTCTCCCGTAGTTGTTTCGGGATGAACTAATTTTTGAACGCCTATTCCGGCCTCAAAACGTCGCTCAGTTGGGGTGAGTTGGGTGACGCTCCACTCATTTCCGGGTCCACCGAGGTAAAACGAGGTTGGGATACGAGTACCGTGCGAACGCCACCAGCCACCGGTGATACCCAAATTGGCATAGAAACGCGGTTCGCGATTCAGATACATTGGTAGCGTTTCCGCGTTCGGCTGTAGATAACCGCGGACGTCTTCATACGCAGGGTCTCCATCAATCGGAGTTGTTGTTAGGGTGAACATGGATGATTGGTTAAAGGTTAGGTCGTCATCTATCGGAAGCCCGTTCTTCGTATAAAATCGTTCCAGCGCATTATAAGTGCCGCTTACATTGTTAAAGGCTCCGTTGTTAAATCCGGTCTCAGCTCCGGGAGGTGTATATGATTGACCGGCAGGCAATGCAATTTGGGCACCACCTACTAATACAAAACTCCAACTACCCAGGTCACCCCACGGCGTAAGGTATTGCGATTGTCCCCAGAGCAGTTCCTCGTTCCATGGGTCAGCAATTATCATGCGTAAATCGTACAATGTCTTCATTCTGGTAGGTTGTAGCCTAAAATCTTCCCTGTCGTAGATATAGGCCACTCTGTCGCAAGTATATAAATCCTTCCCGTTTAGTTTTGCCAAATTGATAGCCTCATCTATGGCATCAATGGCAGCTTTCCACTTCTCCTTGTCATCCGTTTGCGGGAAAAAGTGCTCACCGTTGTGATTGGTAAAATCGCTGTAAAACTCGCTATTGCCATTGTAAAACGGACTTGCTCTGTAAACAAGCACTCTTGCCTTAATGGCGGCAGCACCTATACGGTCAATCTGTCCCAAATCAGCACCAACCCGTTGTTCTTCCAAATCGGGGATGGCATCATTCATACACTGGAGGATAAACTTAAAACATTCGTCTATTGTGGCACGGGGCGGATAGAGTTCGTCATCACCGGCGGTTGGCGTTGTTTCTCCCTTTTTCAGCACAATAGGACCCGTTTGCCGCACCAGAAGGAAATTGTAATAGCCGAGCATGAATTTCGCCTGCGCTTTCCAGTCTTTTTTTTCCGAATCGGTCATATCGCGCACCTTGTCAATATTGGACAAAAAGACATAGATGCTATTAATTGCCTGGTATAAGCTTGGTGCGGTTCTAGGAGAAGAAGGAGGCGGTATTGCCATGCCTGACCAGTAACTCATGATGGGAAGCGTGGCACTGTTCAGTCCTCGCGTTACCTGCTGGTACAGCTCGCAATCAGCCCGGTTGTCCAAAGCGGTTGGCAACAGGTATTCATCTCCGAGTACCCATGAGGTGTAGTGCCAGCTTGCATCAGGTGGCATATAGTAATACACCTTTGCCAATGCATTATACGCATCTTTCCTCACTGTGAAAACATCCTCCAACGTCAATGTATTGTCGGGGACAATGTCTAAATAATCTGAGCAGGATGGCAGGAGGCACATCGCCGCGATGATTGTTTTACAAATATTTTTTTTCATATTCTTCATTTTTTTAATTTTTTAATTTGCCCAAAGGGCTAATTCCTTGCTATCTCAGCATACCCGAACAAGGTTCGGCTCTGCCTTCGATACGCTGCGTCATTTCTAAATTCCTACATTTCTAAATTCCTACATTAAAAGGAAAATTGTACTCCCACGTTAAAGCGTCTGTTAAGCGGATAGCCAAGTCCGTTGCCGCCAAGTTCAGGGTCCCACAATTTGAAGGCACTGAACGTAGCCAGATTTTCGGCACTGAAGTATAACCGACAACCTTGCAGCTTGATTTTTGCTATTGCCGGAAAGTTATAGCCGAGTTCTACTGATTTCAAGCGCAGGAACGAACCATCGCGCAGCCACCAGGTGGACGCAACCGTATTATTGGGAATTTGATCCATTGACAAGCGGGGCCAGGCAGCATGGACATTGGGATTGGTTTCCGTCCATGAATTTTCTCCTATGAAGGAAAGCGCACCGCGGTCGTTGTAGAACGGTGAAATGGCACTGGGGTCAATGAAAAATGAAACCCTTGCATTCCCTTGAAAGAAGAAGGAAAAATCAAATTTCTTGAACCCTGCCGACAGTCCGAAACCATATTGTATTTCCGGCACCGAGGGGTAACCGAGGGGAATCATGTCGTCAGTATTTACTTTGCCATCACCGTTAATGTCGCTATATTTGATATCGCCCGCCTCTACTATGCTTGCTGCTCCTACGGACTGTTCGGGCGAATTGCGTATTTCATTCACGTCCACAAAGAGCCTTTCGGCAGCATAACCATAAAGTTGATTGATGTTGCGCCCCACCTGACTCAAATATTTGTCCTTATAATTCGGTTCGTCCAATTTAAGGTATTTATTGACGGAATACGTCATGTTTGCCCGTCCGGTGAGCCAGAAATCCTTGTTGAAAAAGTGCTGATAGTCGATAGAGCCGTCAATCCCCTGCGATTGTACTTCGCCGACATTGCTTTTCATCACAACTTCCAGCCCTGCTGATGCGGGGAGATTATTTCTGTCCAAATAAATGTTTCTCCGGTAATCGCGGAATATATCCACCTGCAATTTCAAGTCTGCGTCTTTGAAAAAGCCCAATTCCAGCCCAAGATTATATTTTTCGGAAACCTCCCAGGTGATGTCGGGATTGGCATAACGGGCGATGCTATATCCGTTGTATGTATTGCCTAACGAAGAACCCCACCGGTATGGACTGCCGCTCAGGGCAATATTCGACAGGAAAAAGAATCTTTCTTTCCGTTCGGCGATGGCGTCATTGCCCACCTGTCCGTAAGTAAATTTCAGTTTCAACAAACTGATGGATTCTTTCATCGACTCCCAAAACGCTTCATTAGAAGCCAACCATCCAGCACCTATGGAGGGGAAAAATCCGAATTTCTTATCTCCTGTGAACTTTTCGGAGCCATTGTAACCAAATGCAAATTCGGCAAAATAGCGGTTATCGTAATCGTAGGTAGCCCTGCCGGAAATACCCGCATTCCGTTCGGGCAACGATTCATAGATGGTGCCTGATGTGCCGCTAGTCAGCAAGTATTCCTCCGCCATACCCACAACCATCGCTCCTACGGAATGGTTGCCGAATTGGCGATCCCAATTCAGCCGTCCTTCGTAATAGTAATGGGTAGTGGCATCACGGTTGCCTTCCACGTCGCCAAGATAGGCTCGCCCTGCAGGGTTGAGATTCAGCAAAGTGTATTGATTCGTAATCGGGTCGTAGGTATTCACCGAATAGTAATATGGAAGTGTCGTACGTTTAGCGGAAGAACGCCCCCATACGTTGGCAGAAACTTTTGCCTGAAATTTTAATCCTTCGGTAATGAATTTTAAATCCTGCAACAGTGTCGCCTGGGTGGTGAGCGTACTTTCGTCCCGATTTTCATATCCTTTCACCATTTGGGCATAAGGATTGTCTCGGGGGGTAGTACCCCTAAAAACGCTTCCGAACAGAGTGTGCCTTGTGTAGCGATTGGCTTCGTCCGGCTCATATACAACGGGAAAATCCACCGGATTGGTATTCATCACCGTTTTGAATATCTCACTTGATGCAGTGTTGTTTGGATCAGTAGTGTATGGACCGGTATATTTTTCGAAACGTCCCTGAATACGAGTGTCCAATGTGGTGGTTGAGGTCAGTTTGAAAATGACATTACTCCGCAGGTGGAACCGATTGATATCAATATTGTTGTTGTAATTGTTCCTACCTTCCACTTTCAGCAAGCCTGTTTCGTTCTCGTATCCTCCCGCCACATAATAGGTAGCCACCGTGCCTCCGCCTGAAACGTTCAGATTGGCTTTGGTATTGGTGGTCTGCTGTTTGAACAGTGCATCGTACCAATTAACATTGGGATAAATCATCGGATTTTCTCCCCGAGAGGTGGCATAGATTTTCTGTTCGCTGTACTTTGGCGTCGCAGTGGGGTTGCGTGACAGCTGTGTTTGATTGCTCAAACGCATATAGGCCACCCCATCCATCAGTTCAGGCATTTGTGTAGGCGTTGTCACATTTACATCCACACGCGCATTGATTTTTACAGTACCCTCACGTCCCGATTTGGTGGATACCAGAATGATACCATTGGCACCTCGTGCACCGTACAACACGGTTGCCGAAGCGTCTTTCAACACGGAGAAACTCTCAATGTCGTCAGGCTGCATACGGGCAAGGTCGTCGGTGGTCGCCTCAAAGCCGTCAATAAGAATCAACGGGTCTGTTTTGTAGCCGAAAGTAGTAACACCGCGCACAAAGAACTTGGCATTGTCCGCTCCCGGTTCACCCGTGGTCTGGTAGGAGATAATGCCCGGAATCTTACCTGCAAAAGCGGTGGTCATGTTAGACGAAGCCACTTTCAGGGTGGACGTCTTCACCGTCTCAATGGAGGCGA
>BNXR01000085.1 GCA_025999735.1 Bacteroidia bacterium
TCCCTGTACTTGGTTAGCGAAGGCAGCGTTGATACGATTCGAGATTTCCGCTCGTTTTTCTACAAAAGCTTCAATAGGATATTCGGCGATGATGGCATTGATTTTTTCGGCTAAAGTCGGTCGCAATAGGGTGATTTCAATGTTTTTACCGTAAGTTTGGTAAACGCGGTCAATTTTCTGAGGGTCAAGTGCATATACCAAACCCACTTCGACGGCGATTGTTTGGATGTCACTGGATGACACTTCCTGCTTCATCGTCAGGTTGTTATCTCTAATGGATAATTTCTCGACAGCGTCAATTAGCGGGTATTTAAAATGCAATCCCTCACCGACATTATCGGCAAGTCTACCGAAGCGGAGGATGACACCAACTCCAAGGCGGTAGAGCGCATTTATAAACTGAAGCAGCGGGATGATACTAAAAATATGCTGGTACTCTTGGACGATGTCGGTAAAATCGCCTCTTATGCCGATGTACCGGACATCGCTTTGGAACTGATTGAGATGAGTGACAAACCGTTGACTATCATCTACCCGAACGCCAAAGGTTTGTCCCCCGCTCTTATCGGCGCGGACAAAACTGTCGGAATACGCATCACGAGGGAAGAATTTAGCAAATCACTACTCTTTCGTCTCAACCGTCCCTTAGTGTCCACTTCCGCCAACGTCAGCGGTCAGCCGGCTCCCACGTGCTTTGCCGATATTTCCGATGACATCAAAAAAAACGTTGATTATATGGTGGATTTCAGAAAAAACGAAACGAAAAATCCGCCCCCCTTCAAGCATCATCAAATTGGAAATGAACGGGACAATACAAATTATCAGACCGTGAGGAGATATGGCACTCATATTAAATATAGACAGTTCTACCGACATTTGTTCGGTCGCATTAGCAGCAGATGCTGAACTCATCAGCCTGAAAGAAAGCAATGAAGGACAGAATCACTCCCTTTTATTAGCCAAATTTGTAAAAGAAGTGTTGGTAGAAAATGGATTAGAGGGACCTTTGGGACTAAACAAATTAGATGCGATTGCCGTCAGCATGGGACCAGGTTCCTATACCGGTTTGCGCATCGGTGTTTCGTTGGCAAAAGGACTTTGCTTTGCAGCCTCAAAACCCCTGCTCGCCGTCAATACACTGCAAGCTCTGACATTCGCAGCCCTTAGAGAAGCCAAAAAACAGGAAATCAAAACACAAGAAATAAATTTCCAGGGAATTGCACCTCAGCTAATCGACCCTACCGACAATGCTCGCGCATGGTATTGCCCGATGCTTGATGCTCGCAGAATGGAGGTATATACCGCCTTTTATGACTACAATATGCGCACAATGATAGACACAAAAGCAAAAGTCATTGATGCTGACTCGTTTGCCGACATCTTGAACGAACATAAAGTTTGGTTTTTTGGTAATGGTAGCGATAAAATCCATTCTATCCTCCATTCCCCGAACGCCCATTTTTTGGAGGGTATTGAGACATCCGCCGGAAATATGATCCAAGTAGCGGACGAAAAATTTAAACAAGGACAGTTTGAAGACCTTGCTTATTTTGAACCTTTCTATCTAAAAGATTTTATAGCCACCACTCCCCGCAAAAATGTGCTTACGAAAAAATAATTTTCCAATCTTTCGTATTATCTTTGCGTTTCAAAATTCACAATATAGATAATATGAATAAAACGATAAACATTGCAGTCCTTCCGGGCGATGGGGTTGGTCCCGAGATTATAGAACAGGCACTGAAAGCCACGATAGCCGTTTGTAAGAAATTCGGTCATGAGTTGAAATATTCATTTGGAATTGTCGGTGCTACGGCGATAGACCAAGTGGGAGACCCTTACCCACAGGATACCCACGAGCTTTGTATGCAGTCGGATGCCGTACTTTTCGGTGCCATTGGTTCCCCAAAATATGATAATAATCCCTCTGCCAAGGTGAGACCAGAACAAGGATTGTTGAAAATGCGTAAAGAATTGGGCTTGTATGCGAATATACGTCCCGTAGCCACTTTCCCCTCTTTGATACACAAGTCCCCTCTACGTGCCGACTTGGTGGAAGGGGCTGATTTCATGTGTGTCCGCGAACTGACAGGGGGACTTTATTTCGGTCGCCCGCAAGGTAGAAGCGAAGACGGTAACACAGCTTATGACACCTGCATTTATACACGTGAGGAAGTGGAGCGTATCCTGCATCTTGCCTTTAAATTTGCCGGTCAGCGCCGCAAAAAATTAACCGTAGTAGATAAAGCCAATGTATTAGCCACCTCAAGACTGTGGCGACAAGTTGCGCAGGAATTGGCAGCACAATACCCTGATATTGAGACCGAATATATGTTTGTGGACAACGCCGCTATGCGCATCATCCAATGGCCTAAAAGTTTTGATGTCTTAGTGACGGAAAATTTGTTTGGTGACATTTTGACCGATGAGGCTTCTGTCATCACGGGCTCCTTAGGATTGTCGCCGTCGGCTTCGATAGGTATTCATACTTCCTTGTTTGAGCCGATTCACGGTTCCTATCCGCAGGCTGCTGGCAAGGATATTGCCAATCCGCTCGCTACGATTCTCTCCGCAGCTATGATGTTTGAGTATGCCTTTGATTTGAAGGCAGAAGGGGCTGAAATTCGCCGCGCTGTGGCCGATTCGCTCACTGATGGTGTTGTGACAGAAGATATTAGCGAAATAGGAAAGGCATACGGAACAAAAGAAGTGGGTGATTATATCGCAAAAAAAATAATGTGCTGATATTGTTGATAAGAAAGCAACCCGCAGGAATATTTTATAAATATGTTGCCTAAAAATAGCGAAAACGACTTTTTTATTCACGCGTTTGGAATTTTCACAATTTTGAGCTAACTTTGCGTTTTTAAAGTAGAGATATTAATGGAGATGAAAAAAGACGATATGCAGAAGTTACAACAGATTTTAACTTCCGCAGGGAAAGAAGCCATACGACTTGGGAATGCGAAAATTCAACCAGAACATTTATTTTTAGCGATATTAAGAACGGCTGCTGGCGAAGCACTGGACATCTTGGTCTCCTTGGATTTGGATTTTTTTGCCGTAAATGACCTTATCGAAAACAATTTGAAAAAGGAAAAAGGCAAAATTGATTCTATTGCCGACCTTGGTGCGACCAATGGCACAAAGACAATCATCAATAACGTCCAGCGTGAAGCAGAACGATTAGGTGATGACCATATTGATACAGAGCATGTTATGCTGTCAATATTGAAAAATTTATCACGTAATATGACCCATTTGTTGAAGTCTGCGGGCATTGATTACAAAGCTTTTATGGAGCAATTGTTGAAAACGCGTGAAAGCAAACAGTCTTATGGAGACCTCATGACTGCGGGCGAATTCGTGAATGGATTTAGCGATGATGACGACGGTGATGATGACGATGACGATGACGATGATGAAAGGGATGAGCACGAGAGGCTGTATGCCCAGCAGGTGGCTACCCAAACCACTGCTGTTCAGTCATCAGGTCCTTCCAAAACACCGTTTTTAGATAATTTTGGAACAGACCTCACACGGCAGGCCGAAGCCGGTAGTTTAGACCCGATTATAGGCAGAGACAAGGAGATTGAGCGTTTGGTACAGATATTAAGTCGGCGGAAAAAGAATAATCCGGTACTGATTGGTGAATCAGGTGTCGGAAAATCTGCTATAGCCGAAGGACTTGCCCTGAAGATTGTACAGAAGAAAGTGCCCGGAACGCTCTGGGACAAACGGGTGGTCTCCTTAGATATGACTTCGATTGTGGCAGGCACGAAATATAGAGGTCAGTTTGAGGAACGCATCAAGGCGATTTTACACGAAATCACCAAATGCAAAAACGTGATACTCTTTATTGACGAAATTCATACTATTGTAGGTGGTGGTGCGGGATTAGATGCTGCGAACATGCTGAAACCGGCCTTAGCAAAGGGCGATTTGCAGTGCATCGGTGCGACAACCTTGGATGAATATCGACAGAACATTGAAAAAGACGGGGCATTAGAACGGCGGTTTCAGAAAGTGTTGGTTGACCCCACTACCGCTCCGGAAACATTGGAAATTCTTGCCAACATTAAATCCCGTTACGAGGACCATCACAATGTAACCTATACAGACGAGGCGATACAATCTTGCGTGAAACTGACGGTGCGTTACGTTCCCGATCGCTTGCTGCCGGACAAAGCAATAGATGCTCTGGATGAAGCCGGTGCGCGGGTGCATATCAACAATATCAGTGTACCTGTAACGCTTGAAACAATTGAAAAAGAGTTGGCAGATGTTCGGAACAAGAAGAAGGAGTCGGCGGCTTCGGACCATTTTGAAGAGGCAGCAGCTTGTAGGGACAAGGAACTCCAACTGATGACGGTGCTGGAAAAAGAAAAAGAGAAATGGAAGCATGAACTGAATGAAAACCGAGTGATAGTAACAGAAGAACATGTGGCAGAGGTGGTTGCGATGATGACAGGTGTACCTGTACAGCGCATTGCCAAAACCGAAAACATGAAATTGTTGCAGATGCACGCCGAATTGGCAGAAAAAATTGTCGGACAGGACGAAGCCATAGAGAAAATCGTGAAAGCCATCCATCGAAATCGCACCGGCTTGAAGGATCCTAACAGACCTATCGGCTCATTTATCTTCTTAGGTCCTACAGGAGTGGGAAAAACGCAGTTGGCGAAAGTGCTGGCGAAATACTTGTTCGACTCGGACGATGCGCTGATACGTATTGATATGAGTGAATATACGGAGAAATTTTCTGTTTCCCGATTAGTGGGAGCTCCTCCGGGATATGTGGGCTATGAAGAAGGGGGACAGTTGACGGAAAAAGTCCGCCGCAAGCCGTATTCAGTCATTTTACTGGATGAGATTGAAAAGGCACATCCCGAGATTTTTAACCTTCTCTTGCAGATGTTGGATGACGGACAGTTGACCGATAGTTTGGGGCGAAAAGTTGATTTCAAAAATACCATCATCATCATGACCTCTAATGCCGGTACGCGACAATTGAAAGATTTCGGTCGTGGGATTGGCTTTGGAACAGAAAATCGGATGACGGATAAGAAATATACAACGGATGTACTCAGTAAGTCGTTGAAAAATACCTTTTCACCAGAATTTTTGAACAGAATAGACGATGTGATTTATTTCAATTTCTTGACAAAAGAGAACATTCACAAGATTATAGATATAGAATTATCACATTTGAGCAAGCGCGTTGACGAACTTGGCTATACGCTCAATGTATCACAGGAAACAAAGGAGTTTTTGACAGAAAAGGGATATGACCCGCAGTATGGCGTGCGCCCATTGAAGCGAACAATACAGAAATACTTGGAGAACGAGTTGGCAGAGGCTATCCTGAAAAAGGAGTTGTCGACAGGTGGTGTGTTAGAAACAGTGCCGGATAAAGAGATGGACAAGGTATTGATTAAGAGCAAAAGAGCAGGCAAAATATCGGGCAATATTCATAAGGAAAAAAACAGAGAATGACGACCGCATATTTTGTAAGTGGCATCGATACGGATGTCGGCAAGTCAGTGGTGACGGGTATATTGGCGCGTTCTTTACAGTCCCAAGGGCATAAGGTTATCACCCAAAAATTTGTGCAGACAGGGTGCGTGGGCATCTCGGAAGATATTGAAACCCACCGGCACATTATGGGCATCGAATTACAGGAAGTTGACTTAAACGGCACTACTTGCCCGTTTGTTTTTGCCTATCCGGCCTCCCCCCACCTGGCGGCGGCAATGGACAACAAACAGGTTGAACCGGAAATAATTCGCCAAGCAACCAAAGAGTTGGAACGCAAGTATGAAATAGTGCTGGTGGAAGGTGCTGGTGGTCTGTATGTTCCTATTAGTCACAGTCTTATGACAATTGATTATATCCGTAATTACAACTATCCGTTAATCCTCGTCACTTCTCCTAAATTAGGGAGTATCAACCACACACTCATGTCGTTGGAGCTATGCAGACTGCACAAAATCAATGTGGCAGCCATTGTATATAACGATTATCCTAAAAGTAGCGAACCCATCAAAAGCGATACACTGAACATCATCAAGTATTATATCTGTCGATTTTATCCGCATTGCCAAATTTTGGAATTACCTTTTATTGAAAATATGGGTACCGGCGGTGAATATCCGTCCTTACTTATCACTCGTACATCATCAAGTCCTCAATGACATCAATCAGCTCCTGCACCGGCATTTCCCATGTCAGGTGTCGTGTTAATATGTTCCCAAAATGTTCGAAAGAGCAGATTCCATAATTTCGTTGTAATCGGGATGGATATATTGGAATACCTTGACGGTACTCTCTTTTACATTCAAGTTTCCTTGAATAATATGTTCTTGGGCTTCTAATTCCGTTTGAGAAAGTTGAATGGGCGCAAAAGCGTACACCTCAACTTCTTTGTCGCTAATTCCCAATTTTTGGGCTACCTGTGGAGAACAGGCAAAATAGCCCCCATTCAGTCCAGCATAAATTTTGCGACCCGCAGCATGGAAAAAAGCAGGAGTACTCCAAATCCATTTTTCCTTTGTGGTAAGTTCTTCGGGCGTACGGTTCAAGTATGGAATAGGGTCTTCTTTGGATGCGGTGAAAGCATAATGGAAAAAATTGTGGAGCCGTGCCGAGACGTTTTTCAAACATTCTGCCTGATTGGGTATGGTGAAGCAGGTGTTATAGGTATTGTCGTTTTTTGCCAATACATCTTCCTTTGTTGCTTGCCGGTAAGGTCCGTTCGGGATACAGGGACACCAATAAATAGGTAGCCTGCTCTTTAAAAGGCAAATGTAGGCATTGGGGTCTAAGCCGGCATTACATTCATCTTGTTTGCCGCTCGGTCCGTTTCCGGCACTGATATACATGGCGGAAACTTTTTGCCGCAACAATTCCGGGTCACGGTTGTATGCCGCCGCAAAATCAGTACAACTGCCGACCAAAAACATGAGCACTTTCTCATCGGATTCGCGGAGAGATTTAAGTATCAAATCTACCCCGCCCTGAAATTGCGCTACCTGCTCTTTGGCCTGGCCATCGGGAGAATTCAACGGCTGATTCAAACCAATGGAGTATGGTGGTATGGGACGACCGGTAATAGCAGCGATTTGCTCAAGCGGAACGCGCCCAAATTCATCCGGTGTACGAGAAAATTCATCCGCTATACGAGTATGGTTTGACACATCAAATATAAACGCCTTTACATCAAATTCCTGCATCATAAACAAGGTAGCCAAATCATAATGGTCATCGGGGTCTGCCGGCGGATTAAAAAGGTCGGACGAATAGATGATAGGTATCCGTTTTGTTTCTTGTTTTTCTGCACACGAATAGGTAAAGCATACTATCAAAAGGAAAGGGAGCACTCCTACTAACGAAATGTTCAACCATTTTAATTTAACTGAGTTCATAATCTTTTATTTAATTTTTTATCTTGCTAATCTTTTAATCTTGGCAAAATCCTGGTTCAGACAATCTGTTCTATTCTGCAACCAACCTCTTTTCCGCTGAAGGCAATGCCCAGCAGAATAACTTTTCGGTCAAGAAATTGTTCGTAATACCGTTTATCATAAATTTGTGCTATTGCCTGTTTAAGCAAGGTTTTCAATTTCTTTTTGGCGTGGTATTTCAGTTCTACCACTACCGCCACTCCGTCTTGCAGCAATACCGCATCCATACGTCCACGGTTGGTAATCTTTTCGCTTTGAATATTGAAACCTAACATGGTCATCCATAGTTGAAAGATGATGTGATAGCGGGCTTCGGTAATTTCTTCATGACTTTGGGTTTTAAAATATCCGCGAAGTTAAACAAAATAATCGAAAGCAAAACGAAATTCCAAATTTTTCAGGGCAAGGCCCCAAATTTACGGTGACATGTCCTCAAAAATGCGTAAATTGTACTAATACCGATAAGCGAAAAATGTCAAGCGTATAAAATGGATAAAGAATTACAAAAAGAGGAAAAGAAGTCGGTGGCGGCAGAACTGAAGGAGACATATCTTCAGCAAATGAAGCCTTTGCTTTCTACAACTGTCACAAAAACCACAGACGAAGGGGAAATAAAGATAGAATTTACAAAAGAAGGAAATAAACATCTGTATTCTGACACTTTGGGGAGGGCTAAGGGACTAAAAAAGAAGACCTTGCGAAATTAGACAAAACATTGCGAGAATCTGATTTTGTAAAATCATCTCCGATAACCAAAGTACGGAAAGATAATATTACAAAGTTTTATTATTTCAAGGATAAGGACAAGGAATTGTATTATAACGTAGCTGAAACAACTTTCAAGAGGAATAAAAAAAACGAAAGTATTCATAGGTTCTTGTACTCAGTGACGGGAAAGATAAAAAAATGACGGGCGACATCTTAGGTTCAAGACCAGCTCAGTCACTCCCGCCG